>DATHEH010000448.1:0-13461 GCA_035318685.1 Ferruginibacter sp. | reverse complement strand
CAGGCATGTGCGCTTCATCAATTGTACCATGCCGGTGCAATATGCGGTCACATTGCCTGATTCCACCATATCCGGCCGGTTCAAAGATTCCGTATTCATCACAACCCAATCCCTAAAAAAACGATAATGTCAACTTTTGTAAAATGGTATAGTAGCAGAAAACTCGAGCGCTCCTGTCTCCTGCTTATTGCTATTATCATGGGCCTGCTATTCTGGAAATTGTTTTCCGTATTGCAACGCGATTTTGCCGAGGTGAATACCCGTATGGAAAACGGCACGATGATAAACCTGAATGACAACAGAAGCTATGAGAATATGAAGCGGCTGCTTGAACGTGGCTTATATTTCGAAGATCCCAAAGACATATCATTTATTGCATCAACAGTGGCAGCAGCAAAGGATACCAATTCAATGATGGCTAATGTTGGCGAGCTGAATAAGGCTGCTCTTTTTGTGAACGCCGATGAAGCTTTTTTGAAAGGAGGGAAGTCGTTCAAAAAAAGGGTGATGTTGTCAAGGAACCTGCTGGGCTTTTCAGGACCGGATTCTATAACATTTGAGAAAGAAAGGTCACGCCCTTTAAATGTTAATGCAACTACCAATGCCGGATTGGGCGATCATAATATTTCCGGTATAATTAAAAACAAGGATGGCAAACCCATAGCTGGTGCCCTGGTAAGACTTAAGGGATTGGCCCTGCAGGACAGTACCATGTCATCTGACCAGTCGGAAGATCAAAAGAGCACGGTGCAATTCAAAGACGGTGTACGGAAAATATTTGTGCCTGATTCCGCAAAGAGCAGGCGTCTCCTTTCTTTTAATGTGTATGCAAGGACGGATGCAACCGGTAAATTTATTTTCTCAGGATTGCCGGCTAACAGGTCATATGAAGTATTACCGCTACAGCCAGGTTACGAATTTGGCCGCTCACTTGGTGTTGAGAACCTTAATGCGAATGCGAATTTTAGTTTTGTTCAGGCACCCCACCTGATGAGACTTTTCTCTGCAAAGGATTTTAACAGCTTTAAAAAAGAAAAAGCATTTGTCGTAAGAACACCGGATGAAGTGAAGGGTTGGTTCTGGATGATCATCGCCATATTCTTTTCCTCATTCTTTTTATTGCATATCATTCTTTCGATCCGCTTCCCGGCAGCCGACCAGTTATTAATGCCGGTTATCATGATCCTTACAGGCCTTTCCTTCATAACCCTTTTTAGTTTACAGGATCCTTTGCGTGATCGTTTCCTTGCCAGGAGCAGCTTTATTTATTTCTGCACCGGCATGGCGGGCATCATGATAATGCAATTCATAAATGTGCGCAAGCTTACAACAGATTCCGGTTTCTTCAGGTTCTTTGTTTTTAAGAATGACAGGAAGGCTTCCAATGGTTGGCCATGGGCACTGGGTGCAATCGCGTTACTCTGCCTGACCATTTTATTTGGTACGGGGCCGGAAGGAAGTGGTGTTAAGGTGAACCTCTTTGGATTCCAGCCAAGCGAGATCGTTAAATATATGGTCATCTTTTTCCTCGCCGGTTTTTTTGCGACAAATGAAAAATTTATTTCTGAATATACTTCATGGATCAAACGGTTATCGTTTTTTATGATCGCGGTGCTTGCGATCGTTACAACCATCTTATTATTCCTGGTACTTGGTGACCTTGGCCCTGCTATTGTTTGTTGTTTTACATTCATCATACTCTTTTCTTTTTCCAGGGGTGATTTCCCACATGTTGTTGCCGCAATGGTCCTGTATGCGATAGCATTATGGATATTCAACGATGTGCTTACCGCAACAGCGGTTGCAGTTGGCACACTGGTATTGTACATGTTCATCAGTAAAAGAAAATTGAGTGAGTCAGCAGCGATGGCGCTGGTAGTAGTAAGCGGGTTCTTATTGCTTGATAAGATACAATGGCTGAGTAAAATTATACCGGGCCCGATACAGAGACTGATCGACCGTAAAGCTATCTGGGCCGACGCATGGAATAACCAGGTGTATGGCGGCGACCAGGTAGCCAATGGTATCTGGGCCATTTCAAGCGGAGGCATCACAGGCCAGGGTGCAGGCGAAGGTTTTGCAAAAACAATTCCTGAAGCACATACCGATATGATATTACCTGCTATTGGTGAAGAATTCGGATGGGCAGGCATGACCTGTGTTTTTATTTTATTTTTATTATATCTCCATCGCTCTATAATTATCGGGAGACAAACAGGCACGCCATTCCTGTTTTATTTATGTGCAGGTATTGGTATCGGAACATTTGTACAGTTCCTCCTCATCGCCGGAGGATCAACAGGAGCGCTTCCTTTATCCGGCGTTGCATTACCGTTTATAAGTTATGGCGGAACCTCGTTGTTGTGCAGTATGCTGGCCGCAGGCTTCCTTTTGTCCACTTCAAGATGGAGCGGGTCACAGGCCCAGATGAAATACCTTACCGGCCGGCAGGATAAAAATTTAATGCCTGCTTTACTTGCAGCATGTGTGGCTATTGTCCTGCTCATGGTAAATGTTTCGGGTTATACATTTCAAAATAAAAAATGGATCGTTGAACCTGCCCTTGTTGCTGATCGAAGTGGCGCAAGAATGTACAGTTATAATCCAAGGATAAATATCCTGATGAACCGCCTGCAGGCGGGGAATGTTTATGACAGGAACGGGAAACTTTTAGCAACAAGTGATTCAAAGCTGGTGCAGGAACAAAAAGATTCGCTCCTGTTGCTTGGTATATCAGCATCGGATGTAACGTCACTGGCGTATAAAAGAGCTGACCGCTATTATCCGTTTGGTGCACACATGTTTTTCTGGACGGGTGATGCGAACACGGGTATCTTCTCCGGCGGAACCAATGGATATTTTGCAGACTATGCGCATGCATCTGAACTTAGGGGATTTCCAACACCTGATATTAAATACCAGGTGAGCGCTAACCGGTACAGGCCGGAGAAATTTCTGCCGATGACCAATACAGAGATGACCGTAACAAAAAGAGATTACAGTGCGCTTTCCCATCTTTTACTTGCGGGCATCAACAGTGATGAAGTAGTGCAATTCAAAAAGCAGAACAGGGATATTACACTAACGATGGATGCGGCGCTGCAAACAAAGATCCAGCTTGCACTGCAGGGTGATGACAGCCTGAATAAAAAAAGAATATCGGTGGTGATCATGGAAGACAATACAGGCGATGTGATCACATCTGCATCCTGGCCATTGGCACCCGTGAATGACTGGGAGCGCATGAACCTCAGTGAAAATGAATTAAATAAATTACCTGGCTGGAATGTGAATTCCGATATTGGCTTTACGCATGCTACGCAGCCGGGATCTACGGCCAAGCTTGTTACAAGTCTTGCAGCATTTAATAAACTTGGCGAATCCGCTGCAAAAAAACTGATAAAGGTTTATCCAAAGGACCTTATACGCCTTACCGGCCCTGAACCTGATGAAGCAGGATTGATCAGTATTGAAAGGGCAATCGTCAGATCTAACAATTCTTTTTTCATTCGTCTTGCCAATGAAGAAAAATTGCAGGAAGAAATGGCAACACTTTATATGCAATCGGGTATGTTCCTTCATAAGGTTGGCGGCTATTATTTTGAAAATGAGACAGGCAACAATAAACAACAGGAAAAGTGGAGGGAGCTGTGGAGGAAAACTGAATTCAACAGCCTTCGCCGCTACAATCCTAACAATATACGCCGCACAAGGGCGATCGGTATCTCCGGAATGGCGTGGGGACAGGGAGAGCTGGTGGCTACGCCGGCTGCAGTGGCCCGTGTTGCGTCAGGCATTGCAAACAACGGTTTAATGATACCCAACAGGTTTGTAGTGTCTGTTAATGGTGTTGCTGCCAGCAGTAAACCTGCTGTTAAAATTACGAATGATGAAAGCTATGCACAACAATTGGCAGAGTTTATGAAAAAGCAAAGTGCTCCTAAAAAGGGGAGGCTGGGTATTCTTGTAGCAGGCAAGACAGGAACACCGGAAAGAATATTCAGGGGAGACCAGATCAATGACGGGTGGTATGTATTTTTTGCACCTAAAGCTACCGGGGAAGGGCACATAGTAGTTTGCATACGTATTGAAGCGGCCAGGGGTTCCAGTGATGCGGTGAAACTTGCGGGCAAGCACATCATACCCTTGTTGCTCGAACGCAATTATATAAAAGGGTTTGATCCTGTTGAAGAAAAGCCGGTGCCATTGACGGGCAATAAGCTGTTGGGAAGTTTGTGATGATGTTTGTCTCGGTTTTTATAGGATAGTGGCCGGTGGGACACCGGCCACGGCAATTGCCGCGGTTGGTGTCTCCACCAACCGCATGTTGAGAGAATAAAATAAAATTATCTATAAAGTAGTAACCTATGTTCAACTTATTTAAAGAGCGTCCGGGTGACGTAAAACAGATCCGCAATCATTTGCTCCGGTTCATCAAAGAAAAATTGCAAAGAGCTGAAGGCGGCGAAGGGGCCAATATTACAGGCGTGCATCTTTTTATCAATTGCAGCGACAGCGAACGGCATTTGTATGAAGCTGCGGTGTTTTCCAATGTGCCCGGTAAGTTTAAAACAGACGAAGTGCAAAGAATGGCTGATGATTATGTCATCAAATTACCGGCGTCCTGGAAATTTGAAGTTGCTTTCACGGATAAATTTCCTGCGCAGTCTTATATCGCGAAGGATATTGATGCTGCATTATTCTTTACAACACGAAAAGCGGGGCTTACCCATAAAAGATCCCATGCTTTTATAAAAATATTAAATGGCCAGGCAGAAAGGGAAAGCTACCTGATCGATTCGTCCATTGGAAAAATAAATATCGGCAGGGAAGCAAAAGCGCAGGTGGCAGCAGGTTTTGTGCGGAAGAATGCCATTGCGTTCGTATCATCAGGGTCAATGGATATGAACCGGTCTGTAAGCCGCCAGCATGCACACATCGAGTGGGAGCCGGGAAGTGGTTCATTTTTGGTTTTTGCAGATGCAGGCGGCATACCACCCAATAATAAAATGAAGATACGCACGGTTGAAGGGCTGTCTATAAAAATGCAGGCTATTGAAGTAGGTCACCGCCTGGAAGAAGGTGACCAGATCATTTTGGGCGACACAGCAGTACTGGAGTTCAGCTATTTCGGGGAGGAAAAATAATTATGGCAAAAGTATTTACAATTACGGAGGGTTTGGAAAACCTGGGTGCGCTAAAGTCAGGTGGGCAGGGCTCTGTGTATAAAGCAAGAAGAAGCGGCGAACTGGTAACCGCGGTTAAAATATTACCCACGCCTATTTCGAGCGAAAGCGATGCCGATAAAAATTTTATATCTTTTCAAAACGAGGTACAGAAATTAAAGAAAGTAAATGAGATACATAATCCAAATGTAGTAAGTATAATCACTTCGGGAATCACCAGTTCAGGGAATCTTCCCTTTATTGAGATGGAATATATAGAAGGGCCCGACCTTGCAGAATTACTCAAACCTCCATATGAACCTGTTTTCACCATTAAAGAAACCCTCAGGGTTGCAGATCATTTGGCGAGTGCATTGGCGCATTGTCACAGGGCCGAAGTAAAGCATGGTGATATAAAAAGTAATAACGTAAAATTCAATGAGCGTACCGGGAATTACATGATACTTGATTTCGGTTTATCAGTTATGTCAGACGAGCAAAGGCGTACAAGTATGCGCTATGCAGGAGCAATAGAGTTCATGGCACCCGAACAAAGTGCCGGTGAAACACTCTTTGAGACCGACATTTATAGTTTCGGGATCATCTTATTTGAACTGTTGTCCGGGTCTGTTCCTTTTCCATTGTCTAATAAAGGTGAAATGGCACGTAACGCGGTGATGGTTGCGCATATGGAAAAACCTGTACCCGATCTGCTGCCCGCCCGCCGCCAGGTGGTATCCGGTTTGTGGAACAATGACAAAATAGAAAGAGAGATGGCAGTACCGGGCTGGTTAACAGAAATGATATACCGCTGCCTGGAAAAATCACCCGACAAACGTTTTAAGAACGGGACTGAATTACAGCATTTTATTCATGCCCGTATGATCGATGAAGAGAACAGGAATCTGGTGAATGCTGTTTCTGTACAGGAACCTTTTATCCTCCCTGTTGATGAATCAAAATATACCAGGGAGATCCAAAAACTGGAGTTGCAGGCTATTGAAAAAGACCACAAGATCAACGAGCTTAAGTACCAGATCGAACAGAAGGATAGTGAGTTGTACCAGCTCAATATGGAACGTTACAATGCGCCGAATAAAAAAGGGATATCAACCGGAGTTTTCTTTTTTGTGTTGACCCTTGCTTTGGGGTTAGGTGGCTATAATATTTATCACTCATTCATCAACCCATCCCAGGAAGACCTTCAGGCTACACCTGTACAGGCAGATAGCAGGATAAACAACAGTGCTGATTCGTTATTAATTGCTAAAACAAAAACAGTTAAAAAAACAAAGCCAAAAACAAAGAAACCCGGTGCGGTGCCTGTTACTAATAAAGGAACTGCTTCACAATATAATGGTGACAGGGAATTTAATAACCATGCGGCTAACAAATACAAGGTTACCCATATTGCCTTCTTCTATGCGCAACCGGATGCAAAAAGCAGGAACAACTATTATGTTACCGTGGGTGATGCCGTACTTACCGCATTAAATGAGAAAGATGAATTTGTTTACGTAGAGTTCGTCAGCAGCCAGGGCAGGGCTGTTAAAGGATGGCTCTCAAAAAAGGATCTTAGTCTAACCGCTGAGGAGTAGGTACCTGGCTGATGACAAAAACTGATTTGGTTCCCTGGGTCTTATCTTTCAAATTTACCGGGCTCATTACTCTACACTCCGCTAAATACATTGAAGCCTCCGTCAGCAGTTACAATAGTTCCATTTACAAATTTATAAGCATCACTTAACAACCAGATCAATGCAGCTTTCAATTCACCTGCGTTACCCATTCTTTTGTATGCTGTATTTTGAATGATCAATCCGCCACGTTCCGTATAACTGCCATCCGGGTTTGTAAGTAATGACATTCTTTCTTTTTTAATATTAAGAACTCTTGTCTTCATCCTTTACTTCATGCTTTTTGAGCGCATCAATGCTTCGAGGAAATAATAGTCTGCATAAATAAGTGGCACATCTACTTCACTTTTTGCGGGCTTGTGGCCGGTACTGTGCAATAATATAAAACCGTGGTTTTGATCAACCGGGGATAGATAGCCTGCACAAAGTGTTTGCAATATTTGGTCCGCTGTTTTTCGATATATAGTTTTGCGTGTGAACGTATGTAATTCATACAATGCAGACGCAGTAATAGCTGCAGCTGAAGCGTCCATTGGCTCATTGGGTATGCCGGGCGCATCATGATCCCAATAAGGTATTTTATCAGCCGGAAGACGGCTTAAAATATAATCAGCAATTTTTTCAGCCTGTTCGAGGTAGATGGAATTTTTTGTTTCCCGGTAGGTCATGGTATAGCCATATAATCCCCATGCCTGCCCTCTTGCCCATGATGATGCATCACTATAACCCTGCGCCGTTATTTTTTGCCGCACAGCACCTGTCTCCGGATCATAGTCTATTACATGATAAGAACTGTTGTTGGGACGAAAATGATTTGTTATGGTTGTATTGGCGTGACTGATGGCAATTTTATAAAATGAGGAATCACCCGTAAATTTTGTTGCCGCAAAAAGTAATTCCAGGTTCATCATATTGTCTATGATCACCGGGTACTTCCATTTACTGTCACTGGCAAAGTCCCATGATTTTATTACCCCGGTTGCCGGGGTAAACCTTGTGGATAAAGTTTTAGCTGCCTGGATGATGACAGCTTTGTAAGCGGTATCCCCTGTTAATCGATAGCCATTGCCAAAACTACAATAGATCATAAAACCCAGGTCGTGTGTACCACCATAGAATTGCTGGCTTTCTAATGAAGCAGTGAATTTCCTGGCTGGCGCTAACCACTTCTTGTTACCCGTGTATTCGTAAAGGAACCAAAGTTCACCCGGGAAAAAACCACTTGTCCAGTCCTGGCCCCTCACCAGCTTTAATTTATTTTTTTCTGATGCCCGGGGTGAAACAAGTTCAGGTGCAGCTCCATTAGCTTTTGCAGAATCGATAACAGATAACATATAAGATACCTGCTTTGCTGCATTATTGAATTGCTTTTTTACATTTATTTTTTGAGCAAAGGAATTTTGGACAAACATCAGTATAAAGATGATGGCGGCAGTTTTATAAAATGATTCGCTTTGCAATTGGAATAAATTGTTCATCATATTTAATTTGATAGTCAAAGTAATTGATATTGAGCCTAAAATACCCGGTGATCTGAAAGTCATTGGCTTTTCAAATTTAGTCACTGCAGATCTTTTAAATCCGCCCTTAACCAGCATTACCCAGCCGGCAAATGGTATAGGTGTGGCGGCAGCATCGCAGCTATTTAAATATTTAGACAAGAAAAAGATACAGATCCCCAATGAGAACATTATTATTAAATCCAGGCTGATGGCAAGGGGTTCAACAAGCCAGGGCTAATGTCATTCAACCATTTCTATCTTATGATCAACACATTTCCTTTGAGCACATCATTGCCTGTTTTGATAATATAAGTATATGCGCCATTGGGGCAAGGGCTGTTTTTATATGTCCCGTCCCAGGGCATGGGTTTGTCCTTTGTATAAAATACCAGCTGTCCCCAGCGTCCATAAACAAACAACTCAAAAGTCGGATAAGCACTTAGTGCAGGTATGTTCCAGGTATCATTCAATCTATCCGCATTGGGTGTAAAAGCATTTGGAATAAAAATGCCGTTATAAACTTTTACGAACATGGTATCTGCAGAAGTTCCGCAACCAAAATTTGAAACTGCGCTTAAAATATACCTGGCATCTGCAGGTGGGTTAACCATAGGTTGAAGAGAATAAATATCATTGATATTGGTTGGGGGTGACCAGGAGAAAGTATTTCCGTTCCCTGATACCGCCCCTGATAATTGAACCGATTGTCCTCTCAGTATTACTTTATCAGCACCCGCATCAGCAACAGGCTTGTTTACAACATTGATAGTTACTGTTGCAGTATCCCTGCACGAAAACGTGTTACTGGCGATGACGCTGTACACGGTTGTTGACCCAGGTGATGCTTTGGGATCAAATACGTTCGGATTGGAAAGACCTGTTGCAGGTATCCATTGGTATGACATTCCCCCGGCGGCGGATAATTGTACGCTGTCTTTTTCGCAGATGGATGCATTAGAAAAAACGGTAGTAGCAACAGGTGCAGGGTTTACCACGATGATGGTTGAATCCAGGCGGCTGCAACCAGCGGCATTCGATACTGTTACATAATATTTACCTGCCTGGTTGAGTTGCAGGTTATTTATGAGCAGGGGTGAGCCCGTTCCTGTAAAGCCATTTGGTCCTGTCCAGGCATATTGTGAACCCCCGTTTGCTGTTAATGTTATGGTGCTGCCCTCACATTTGGGGCCGTCATTGGTTGCTGTTGTTACGGGTTTTGCATTTACCATGAGTGTAAAAAGTTGTGAAGCTATGCGGCACTGCGGTGAAACCATATTACCTGCTTCTGCAACAACAAGCCTGAACTGGTAGGACCCGGGAGGGGCCGTTGTTATAAGTATAACGTTTAGGGTATTTAAATTTGTGACCGGTACATCATACCAGGCTCCGTTATTAAGCCGGGACTGCCACATAAAGACCGGGTTGGTGAAACCACCGGATACTGCAACATTAAAAGTATAGCTGCCACCGATCCCTTCGCATAAAGAAACAGTAGTTGTTGGATGACCTACAATACCAGGTGTTAATAGCGGGCCACAGGGACGAAAAGTTATATCATCAAGCGCAAGGTCATTGCCGCATCCACCCGCGGCATTATTAATAATGCGGAGTACGATATCAGCCCCGGCGGGAGGCGTTGTAAAAAAGAAACCATATTGTTTCCATGTTGGGCTCGCTGTGGAAGAGATGTTGCCGGAATTATAAGATTGCAGCACGGTGCCATCTGTTCTTTCAATGCTGAAGGTGAGGTTGGGCTGGTTGCCTGAACCATTGCATGAAGAAGGCAGCAATACATTTATTATCCATGCAGCAAATTCATAAGTAGTGTTCCCGCAAAGGCCTCTTACCGTATCGAGGTAGAATGCACTTGGCTGGATAGAAGCATTCACCAGCATAAAGTATCCGCCGGCATCACCTGTATGATCACTGCTGATAGAATGCCATGAATTCGAAAAGCAGGCGTTTGTATTATTCCTTACGGTATAAAATCCATCATTGGGACAATCACCGGCAACATACTGGTAATTGGTGGTGGCAGATAAAAGAGGAGCACCGGGGTTTGCACCATTGCCAAAATTTGTATTTACGATGGGATCGCCCAGGCTTCCCTGGCAAAGCTGTGCATATGAAAACTGCAGCAGGAGGAAGGATGAGAAAAATAATATCGTTAGAAATTTACAGGACATTTGGTCTAAGATCTATTAAAGATAAGCTTTTAAAAAAACCCGGATAGAGATCCGGGTATGTAAAACCACTATGAGAAAATGCATAGAATATTATTGGTAAACCCGCACATAATCCAGGATCAGCCATTGCGGCAAATAGGTATTGCTATCAGGATTACCCGGCCAGTTGCCTCCCACAGCCATATTTATGAGCAAAAAGAAATCTTCATTGAACGGGTAAGTATTGGTACCAAAGTCGGCAATGGTATAGGTTGAAAATGCGTTACCATCTACCAGCCATTTGATCTGGTCCTGTTTCCATTCTATCGAAAAAACATGGAACTCATCATTGAATATGCCGGAAGGCAAGGTAAAATTTCTTCCCAGCTGTGTGCTTCCCGGACCGGGGCCAAAGTGAAGCGTACCATAGGTCCTGTTGGCTTCGTGGCCTATCATTTCCATAAGGTCTATTTCACCGCTTCTGGGCCAGCCGCCATAAACATTATTTTGTGGCAATAGCCATAAGGCAGGCCAGATACCTTTACCTTTCGGAAGTTTTGCACGGATATCTATCCTCGCAAACTTTATCAGCTTTTTTCCGCGGGTGAGTATCTTGGAAGAAGTATAATTTTTACCTGCATAATTTTCCTTCTTCGCTTCTATGATCATTTTTCCATCCTGGAAGAAAAGATTGTCAGCCCTGTCGGTGTAATACTCCAGTTCATTATTTCCCCATCCGCAAATATTCGGACAGCCATCACCATTTTCAAAACTCCAGATAGTGGGGTTCAGTGGTCCTGCAGTGAATTCATCTGCCCATGAAAGTGTATAGCCCGGGTAAGAACCTGGCGCATCATAACCTGCATTGGTAAATCCAACCCTGCTGTCGTCATTTTCTATCATGCCATTACCAATTCCTTTGTATATATCAGCATTAGTGGCCGCGGATAAGTTTACTTTAAAATCATCATTGCCTTCCCGCAGGTCGTCAGTTATCACAGGAATGGTAATGGTCTTTTGTAACTCGTTAGGACTAAAGCTGAGCGTTTGTGTAGCAGATGTAAAGTCTTCATTGGCTTTTGCAGATCCTTCCACCGTTGCATAATTTACCGTAACGGTTTTGGAAGAACTCTTGTCCAGTGATACTATAAAGCTAAAAAGGGTAGTGCCAGTATTTCCTTCGGTACGGGTCACATCATCAATGGAGATCTTCGGCAGTATATCAGCCGGCGCAGGGGTTGTACTGCCTTTTTTTGAGCAGTTACTAAAAAGGCTGAAGGCGAGGATCACTAAACTGAGTTGCATATAATTGCTTTTATTCATAAATTATTTTTTTATAATTACCAAACGTATGTTGCTGTAGCTCCACCGGTGAGTGAAGCTGTAAACCATTTGTCTTTGAATTTGACATTAAAAAGCTGGTTACTATTTGTATCATTCAATACGATCAAAACCTTTTTTCCATCCGGCCTTAAAAAAGCAACGGTTAATATGTTACCATAATTGTCACTCCCAATTCTTACCGAACCTGGCGGAATGAATTTGGAAGCCTGTGCAATAATGTAATATGCAACATTGCGTGTAACAACACCCGACCCGATCGTTAATGCGCCGAGGCAGACGGTACAGCCGCCGGGTGTGTACGGACCAAAAGAAGGGTCATTTGCAAGGTTCCATTCCAATGCAATTTTGCTGCGGTTACGCATGGAACCAATGACTACATGCTTAATATGCCATTGCAGGTCGCCGGCAAAATTTCCTGTAGAAGCCGTGTATTGCTCTGTGAAATAAATATTCTTGTCAGGAAATGCTGCATACACCTGCGACAATGCAGAGATATCACCCGCATATAAGTGAAATGCAGAACCATCGATGAATGGTTTTGCTGCTGCATCATTTAAAACAGCGAGTGGATAATCGGGCCTGTCGCAATTGTGATCATAAATAATAATTTTTGTATGGATGCCGGTTGTGGCAAATGCAGGCCCCAGGTTATTTTTTATAAATGCAGCCTGTTGAGCTGCTGTCATATAAAGGCTCGGATTATTGCCCGGATGCAAGGGTTCATTTTGGGGCGTTATGGCATGTATCGTTATACCTTGTGCCTGCATGGCCTGTATATACTTTACAAAATAGTTTGCATATACCTGGTAATAAGCAGGATTGAGGCTGCCTCCGATGGAACTGTTATTATCTTTCATCCAAACAGGCGCCGACCACGGAGATGCAAGTATTTTGATAGCGGGGTTAACTGATAATATTTCTTTTAAAACAGGAATAAGCGCCGGCTGGTCTGGTGCAAGGCTAAAGCTGGCAAGTGTTGGATCTGTTTGCCCCACCGGCATATCATCATAAGAATAAACTGAAGTGCTGAGATCTGTTGCGCCAATACCGATCCTTAAATAACTTATTCCAATACTATTATCGCCTGTTCCGAATAATTCTGCCAGTAAGGCATTTTTTTGGACAGCACTTAATTGGCTGATCACATGGGCACTGCCCTGTGTTAATGTATAACCAAAGCCATCAACAGATTGAAACAGCTGTGTTGAATCAACCGTAATCATGGGCAATGAATTGGATACATTACCAAAACCCAAACCGGTGGTTTGTTTTGTAAGCAGGCTGTTTTTATCACCGGTAGTAAGCCAATAAGAAATACCGGATGCAGGTATTACCGGCGGGTCAACAGGGACATTGCCTGAACCTGTTCCGGACTTGGAACATCCTGCATTGAAGAAGATCAGCATCAACAAGACAAGAGGAATATTGTTTTTTATTTTCGGCATTGTAAACTAAAATTTTACTTTCCCCATAATTTTTATCGACCTTGATGAACCGCCAACCAGGATATCATAACTGCCTTTTTCTTTTACCCAGTCATTTTCTACATCACTATAATATTGAAACGCATTTTCATTTAAACTAACCGTAACAGTTTTGGATTCGCCGGGTTGCAGGAAGACCTTATTAAAACCTTTTAATTCTTTTT
>DATHEH010000447.1:0-9471 GCA_035318685.1 Ferruginibacter sp. | reverse complement strand
TCACCGGGTGATCCCTGATTTTATGGTACAGGGTGGTTGTCCAACCGGCACAGGTTCCGGTGGCCCGGGTTATACCATCAACTGCGAGTTAAAAGGAAGTAAGCAGGTCCACGACAGGGGCGTGATGTCAATGGCGCACCGTGGATTAAATACAGGCGGATCACAGTTCTTTATTTGCCATAACCGCAGCAACACCAAACACCTTGACGGCGTGCATACCTGTTTTGGAAAAATAATTGAAGGCGTGGATATCATTGATGATATCAGGGGAGGAGATGTGATGGAAAAAGTTGTACTGACCTGAACACAACATATTTCAACCGGAAAGAATGGGCAATAGGAGGCCTAAATGTAACACGTGCTTACATAAGGACTCCTATTTGTTTGTAAAAAAGTTTGTTTTACCAGGCTACCAGGACAATTAATGCCATTAACCCATAAAAACCCGCAATAATTCCAATAGCGGTAAATACGTCCGTGATCTCAGGCGCAATCTCAGTTGAATAGAGCTTTTTCATAACCTACGATTAAAATTTAGTAAAAAAATAATTGAAGGCTTTCGTAAAATACGGGACGGATAAAAAGTTATGAGATGGGGAAGGGTGTTGTCAGAGGTGTAGGATCGGGTGCAAAATAAAAAGAATATTTGGAATATGCAAGCCTCAGCCCCCAATATTATGTTCCACCAAGCCAAATACAGGTGTGGATCTTCCCGTTTTTAGCATAAAGATATACCTGCCCCCGGTGCTTCCTAATTGCTGGCTTTCAATGGCTTTACAACAATTTTTACACACATGTTAATAAGCCCAAAACCCATCTTTTTAATTGTGTAATTTTATTCAAATTTAATTGCTGATGAAGAGTTACATGAAACGTCTTATACTACTTACTCACGTATTCCTAATAAATATTTTTTTAGTTTCCGGCCAGACGAGTTATGTACAGAAGTATGCAAACTCCTCCGTTTTTGCCGGTATTGAAGTAGGTTCAAAAGGTGTAAAGATGAGCCTGGTGGAGATGGATAAGAATGCCCAGCAGAACGGTGCTTTTAATATCATGAAAGATACTTCTGTGAATACGGATTTTATTTCTTTCACCCAGCCAAGCTACCAGGCAACGCTTGCGGCATTGAATAAATTCTATGATGTTGCCATTACAGACTATAAGATCCCATCCGATCATATTTTTACTGCCATCAGCAGCGGTGTCAATATCCAGGCTGAAAAAGAAAATAAGATCAACTGGATAGACCAGCTCATCAGTGCGTTCAGGTTCAATTTTAATGAGCCCGAAAGAAAAGTGAGCATCGTGAGCGTAAGGGATGAGGCACGTCTTTCACACCTTGGTATCATTCCTGATGCAAGGCGCTACAATACTTTTTTGATCGATATCGGCAGCGGTAATACAAAGGGCGGTTATTTTCCGAATGACAATACAAAGGACTTCAGGCTTTTTCAACTTAGCTGGGGTACAAAAAGTGTAAGCAATGCCGTGGAGAAACGTCTCGAAGCTGATATCACGATGGACAACTTTAACAGGCAGCTGACGAGGGTACTTACTACCGCAGAAAATACAGAGATCGCTTATGCTATCAATGAAAGCGGTTCTTATCCCATGAGTGATAATGTGGCTTTCAGCGGCGGGATCGCATGGGCCCTGGCTACCATCATGTTCCCGGAGCTGATCGAGAACTCGGTAGTGCCGGTTACTTATGAAGAGGTGCTTAACTTCAGTGAAAAATTATTAAAGCACCATAATAACCTCTCTGATTATTATATCTTAAAAACAATTACGGATAAAACCCTGGATAAGGAAATGATAGGCAAAGAAGTTAAAAGAGTGAACCAGGTATTTGATCAAAAATCTTTAATGGCGGGAACCGGCCTTTTACTGAAGATCATGCGCCAGTTTGAAAGTGTGTATGAAAGGAAAAAATTCTACCTCGTTAAGAATGGCGCCGTGGGCTGGATATCTGCCTATGTAAATCAGAACAGTACTAAATAATTAACCTTGCCTGCCTTCTCTTTAATACAGGAAATTTATATTGTAACCCAATGAGAGATGCCAAATCATTATTACTCCTATTAGTTTCTTTATTATTGGTGCTGGTGTCTTTTGTACTGATCTGGACATGGGGCTACCGTTTTTATAATAAGGATGATGCTTATAATGTAAATGCAAAGATCCTGATCACTGATTCCAATGCGATCGTCAACCGCATACGCGATTCCTTACAGAAAGTATATAATGAAACGCTGCATAGCCTGGATACCCGGCTTGATTCAACCCTGGTGAATACGGATTCTGTAAAAGCAAAACTGGATGTTAAGCTGAATGAATTCTTTAAACTAAGCAACGAGATTACTGCCATTTTGAAGAACCGGAGTAACAGTGCAGATTTTAACACTGCAAAACGAAAGATCGGTGAATTACAAAGCAAGGCTGATGACCTGAGGGAAAAGTCCCGGGTGGTAGAGAATGAAAATAAAAAACTGGGCGGCATACTGGATCAGCTCAATACCCCGCAAAAAGACCCGGATAGAAATATCAAACAGGTGAATTTTGAAGAAAAGCCCACGCCTGAAAAAAGCAATGCGGAATATGTTCTGTTCACGGCATCAGAACTGAAACTTGCAGCAATGAAAGGTGCTGATGAAAAAGAGACCGAGACCACACAGGCTGATGCAACAGAAAAACTCGTTGGCTCTTTTACGGTACTGAACAATAACATGCAGCTTAACAATGCAGAAATGATCATAGTGGTCTTACAGCCCGATGGCCGTGTTTTAAAGACCTCTGCATGGGAATCGGGTACCTTCAATACACCCGAAGGGAAAAGAATATATTCATATAAACTTAATTTTAACTACTTAAAAGGAGAGGCCAAGCGACTCCTGTTCTCCATAAGTACAGATAAATATCAAAAGGGAAATTATACCATGCAGATCTTTTATAATGGAACAATGATCGGCAAAATGGTAAAGAGTTTATCATAGATGATTAACACTACTATCTTCTGTTCTACAGACCAGTCCCTTAAGGTCTTGTAGAATAAGTCCTACAAAAGAAATAAGGAATGGCTACATAGGTTTTTTGAGTCAGGCAACATATTTGCATACCTGTTCGTGCCCCCGTTTATATCCAGATACCTATGAAAGCTAAGTATGTTCAAGCATGAGAATACTATGAAAGACCTTCTTCGTGAAGGTTTTTTCTTTTTAGCGAATGCCGGTTGATATCATATAAAAAGATCTTCATTGCTGAAGATCTTTTTATCTTTTTAATGATATCTATCAAGTTCTGTTAATCTCTTTTGCCATTACCACGGCCCCTGTTTTCGCTCCTTTGCCTTTGCTGTCCACCGCCGCCATTACCATTATTACCATAATTTGGCTGCTGGCGTTCCTGCCTGCGTTCCATTGCAGGCTGCTGCCTTTGCTCTCTTTGGGGATTCACCTGGCGCTGCTCGTTACGTTGCCTGTCCATATTCTGGCGTTGCTCGTTACGCTGCCGCTCCATTTGCTGTTGCTGATCATTGCGCTGTTGTCTTTCCATGTTCTGGCGCTGCTCATTACGTTGTCTGTCCGTATTCTGACGCTGTTCGTTGCGCTGCCTTTCCATTTGCTGCTGCTGATCATTGCGCTGTTGCCTTTCCACATTCTGGCGCTGCTCATTACGTTGGCGCTCCATGTTCTGACGCTGTTCATTACGCTGCCTTTCCATTTGCTGTTGCTGATCATTACGCTGTTGTCTTTCTGTATTCTGGCGCTGTTCGTTACGTTGCCGCTCCATTTGCTGCTGTTGATCGTTACGCTGCCTTTCCACTTCCCTGTTACGTTGCGGTACATTATCATTCCGCTGCCTGTTGTTCTCAACCCTGGGCTGTGCATCACGGTTTGTTCTTTCCTGGCGCCTGTCCCTGTTAATGGCCTGGTCATTATTATCATTGCGCTGCCGGTTATTATCAACCCTGCGCTGCTCATTATTATTATTATTTCTGTCGCGGTTGCCGTTCGCATTTTCATTTCTTCTTTGAGCATTGTTCACCCGGTCATTAGTCCTCCTGGTCCTGTTATGATCAATTCTTACATTTTGTGGTCTTCCGCGATAGGCACTACGTTCTTCCACCCTGGTACGTGTATACCTTTGTACTTCGTTCCTCTCCGGGCCCCTGTTGAACCTTCCTTCTCTACCGCCATAATAATTATTAATAACTACAGCGTTCCTGAATATATGATTGTTGGTATGCGAAACACGGTGACGGTAAAAATCACGGTCGCATATATTACGCCTTGGTATGAAATTCCATCGGTCATAAGGAATAGATCCGAAGGAAACATTGATACCAAGACCATAGCCTAATGGCGCCCATCCGTAATAATCATCATAAGAACTCCAGCTCACCCATGCAGATGCCCAATCATAGCCCGGGATCCACATCCAGCCATAGTTAGGATCATATTCCCATCTTCCATAATGGAAAGGAGCCCAGCCCCAGTCAAAATCGGAAACCCATGACCATCCATAACTGGTATATTCCCAATGGCCATCACTATAGTAAGGTTGGAATTCCGGATCCTCGTAAACCCATACCTGTCCAAAGCGGGGATTGTCCATCCACGTTCCGTATGGGCTCAGGTCGTTCTGGAACATCGAAAAGTTGACGTTCACATTTACTGCTTGTGCTTTTGTTTCCAGGGTAGCGAAACCAAAACACACAAACAACAAAACAATCAAAGTCTTTTTTGTTTTCATGTCTAAAGTTTTAGATAATATAATATGCAATTTGTATGCTATTATCAGTATTTAAAGCAAAACTTTGTTAAAGAACAAGGGGTTATGTTCTTATTAACCAATCAATAACTGAAATCCTTTAACATTAGGCCTGATTACTTCAGCTGGATGCCGATAATTAAAAACGCAACAGAGATTAAAAATAAAATGAGCAATAAAGGATAGATGAAATGCCACCATGCTTTAAGGCTTACGTTCACCAGTGCAAGTGAAGGTAGCAGGAGCCCGGTTGGTGTGATAAATCCCATAATGCCCATGCCAAACAAATAGGCATTCACGATCTCACGTCCCGGTACGTTCACAATTATAGCCAGTGCACCCATGATGGGCATTGTTAAAACTGCCATGCCTGATGAGGAAGAAATGAATAAGGTAAAGACCATGAACAGGGCCAGCAGCATAACAATAAATAATGCGGGCGGCATGTTACCCACCAGCTTTGCCGAAAAATACAGGATCGAATCACTGATGTTGCCGTCATTCAATATGATCGTTACGCCACGGGCCACACCAACTATAAAGGCCACGGCCAACAGGTCGCCGGCGCCATTTATAAATTGTGTGATGAAAGTTTTTTCTTTCATCCTGAGTATTATGCCAAGCAAAATGGATGAACCCAGGAACAACGTTGACATTTCCAGCAGCCACCATTCAAAAAAAACAACACCGGCGATCATGACCAAAAAAGTACTTAAAAAAAGTAAGAGCAGGAGTTTGGTCCTTGTATCCAAAGGCGGAACCTCTGTATCATTTGCAGTAATTGCTTCATAAGGTGAACGCACAACACCATCCACGCGGTAAACCAAAGATGCTGTTGGATCTTTTTTTACTTTGTTGGCATACCTTACGATGTACCAGATGCTCACGCCTGTTGATATCGCAAACATCAGCACCCTTGCATACAATCCATCAGACCAGTTGACGCCTGCAGCATTGGAAGCAATGATTGTGGAAAAAGGATTGGTAAAAGAGGAGAGTGTGCCCAGTTGGGTACCGCCAAAAATTACCGCCACGGGAACAATGAGATCATAACCCGCTGCCAGGAACAAGGGAACCATCAGCGGGTAAAAAACAAGGGCTTCTTCGGCCATACCATAAGATGAGCCTGCAAAAGAAAAAAGAAAAGTGAGTATAATGATCAGCCATGATTCTTTTCCCTTCATGTTATGCGCCAATGAACTTAACCCTTTCACCATGGCACCGGATTCGTGAAAGATCTTCATAAAGCCCCCAATGATGAGCACGAACAGGATGATGTCAATGCTGTCCGTAATACCCTTTAGCGGCGCCTGCAAGATTTTAAAAAAGCCCTGCCCGTTACTTTTAAGGGAATGATAAGAGCCGGGTACCGAAACTGGTTTTCTTATTGCACCTGCCTGGAATTTTTCCAGCGGGACCAGGATCTGAATGCTGTCCAGTGTCCTTTGTGTAAAAGGTAATAAAGTATCGCCTTCGGTTCTTGTCATGGTAAAATGGCTGCCGTCGGCCACAGCCAGGGTATTGTACCTGCCTGCGGGTACCAGCCAGGTTGCTGCTGCGGCGATAATGATAACGAACATCAGGATGCTGATAGGAGAAGGAACAGTTCTTTTTTTAGCCATGGCTCGTATATGAGTATTCAATGTAAATAATTTATTGTTCTGTTTATGCAGGCCGCCAACAAAAAATTGCAGGATAATTCTAATTTAGCAAGATGAAAGCAGCTACAGTTAGTGAATTGAAATCAGAGCTGGTGAATGCACCGGCACCGAAACTTGTGGAGTTGTGCTTAAGACTGGCAAAATTTAAAAAAGAGAATAAAGAACTCCTCACATACCTTTTGTTTGAATCCTTTGATGAGGAAGCTTATGTTCAAAATGTAAAAAAGCAGGTGGAAGAACAGTTTGAGGAAATGAACCGGGACAGCCTGTATTTTGTAAAAAAGAGTTTGCGAAAGATACTCCGGTCGATCAATAAATACATCAGGTATACAGGTTCCGCAAATGCAGAAGTGAGCCTGTTGCTCCATTTTTGTACAACACTTAAAAATTCCGGCATACCCATAAAAAGGAACCAGGTGATAGAGAACATCTACCGGAACCAGTTGAAAAAGATAGCAAAGTCTATTGGCACCATGCACGAAGACCTGCAGTATGATCATTTAAAGGAATTAAAACTTTTAGAATGACCTTTTAAAATCGTAATTTCAAAATAAAAAAATGCCAAAGTCTAAAACAAGAAAACATCACCACGAATACCATCCGCCTGCAAATGCGGTAAAGTCTGCAAAGAACAAAAGTGCCGTCCTCGTCTCACTTATTTTCTTCGGATTGATCGGGGCAGGTATTGCATTCTTCGCCGCCGGCTCAGATCCGCTATGGCTGACCGCCGGTATTATTGCAGGTGCAGCAGGAGGATATTTTTTTGGCAAACAGGTTGACAGGTCCTTCTCAAAAAAATAATTTCTCCATTCTTCGCTTCGCCTCCCCGGCACTTACTAACATTCTGCAGGCAATTGTGGAAAGGATTTACAATACATAGTTGCAAAACGCTCATCTAATCACTACTTTGTTGAAGTTTACTTAATAATATTCACCAAAAACCAAACTTATGGACATCAAAAAATTATTTCTTGGCGGTATCGCCGGGGGAATTGCTTTCTTTCTTTTAGGATGGGTTATTTACGGCATGTTATTAATGAATTTTATGACGAGCCACCCCGGGGTTGCCGGTAATATCCAGAAAACAGAGCCGGATTTCCTGTACCTCATTATTGGTAACCTGGCAATGGGCTTCCTGTTCGCTTACGTTTTTATAAAAGCCGGGGTGAACAGCATGGCCAATGGCCTCGTAACCGGGGGTATTATGGGCTTATTAATGAGCGTTGGTTTTAATTGCGTAATGTATGCAACAACTACTTCAACCAGTAAAACAGCCATGGCAGCGGATGTAGGAGGGTTTGTGGTAATGACGGCCATTGGTGGCGCCATTGTAGGAATGGTCCTCGGCATGAGCAACAAGTCTTCTTCCTGATCTTGGTTATATACCCATCACAGGTGCAGCATAGCTGTATCCTGTGGTGGCTTTTGTTAAGAATCAGCCTAAATCCGGCTCTTTTAAACATTTAATTAGTTACTCTGGTTATATTAGTGTAGGTTTGCACTGTATAATAACGCTGTGAGCACACAGTACAGGATAGATTCAATTTTTACTAGATTTTCTCCACGTAACAGTTTACTCGTCTTTTAGTCTGCTTTCTCCTTTATAATACAGGTATTTTTATTTATTTTATTTTAATTATTAAGTTTTATGAACATTTATGTTTCAAATTTGAGCTTTAACACCAGCGACGCTGAGTTAAACGAACTTTTTTCAGCTTTTGGCGAAGTTTCTTCTGCAAAAGTTATTACTGACAGGGAAACCGGAAGATCACGTGGTTTTGGTTTTGTTGAAATGCCTTCTGAAGATGAAGGTAAAGATGCAATGCTTGGCCTTAACAACAAAGAAGTTGAAGGACGTGCAATGTCTGTTTCTGTTGCTAAAGAAAAAGAAGATCGTGGTAGCGGCGGCGGAAGAAGTGGTGGATATTCAAACAACCGCGGTGGCGGTGGTGGATATTCAGGCGGCCGTAGCAGCGGTGGAAGCGGTGGCGGAAGATGGTAATTTAGAAATAACTAACTTTCGATATGGGCTCAGCAATGAGCCCTTTTTTTATGCCCGGTCATCATTTCCCTCGGTGACACACCGACCGGGGTACACCGCCGTGGTTGGTGTCCCCACCAACCACTTTTATCTCCACCAACATAATTCTTGCAACACCCAGGTCCGTAACTTAATATTTACCTTTACTTTAGCAAACAGAATAAAAAAATAAAAGACTTGGTAACAGGCGTAAATGATTTTAAAAATGTTTTCTTCATCGGCGTTGCCGGGGTGGGCATGAGCGCCATCGCACAATATTTAGCCGGCATTGAAAAGAATGTTAGCGGCAGCGACCGCTATTTTGTAAAAGGCGAATTCAACGATACAAGAACAAAGCTGGAAGCAGAAGGCATAAAATGTTTTTTGCAGGACGGCGATGGGATTACTAAGGAGACCGACCTTGTAGTTGTTTCAACAGCCATAGAAGATACGGTCTTTGAAGTGCAGAAAGCAAAACAACTTAATATTCCCATCATCAAACGTTCTGAACTGCTGGCGCTCATCGCAAAAAGCAAAAGAACGATCGCCGTTGGCGGAACATCCGGAAAAAGCACTACCAGCGCCATGTTATTCGACATACTGGAACACGCGGGCATGCAGCCAAGCATCATCAGCGGGGCTGGCCTGGTGAGTATCATCAAAGAAACCCGCCCGGATGACCCGTTCGGACGGGGAAAGATCGGTAATGCAAAGGTGGGAGCGGGGGAGTGGCTGGTGATAGAAGCCGATGAAAGCGACGGAAGCATCGTTCAGTATCATCCGGAAATAGGACTATTGCTAAATGTAGATAAAGACCACCAGGAAATAGATGAACTGATGAGCATCTTCACTGTATTTAAGAACAACAGCAAAAAATTCATCGTCAATCAATCTAATGCACTCGCAAAAAAACTCTCACAGGATATTAGAAATGATTTTTCTACTGATGAAAACTCAGGAGCCGGCTATATTGCAAAGAACTTTAAACAGGAAGGCTTCTGTATTGAATTTTTAATT
>DATHEH010000446.1:0-2759 GCA_035318685.1 Ferruginibacter sp. | reverse complement strand
CATTAAACCATCTGCGCCAATACCAAACCTGCGGTTACAGATCTGCCTTACCTGCTTCGCAGAAAGCTCATCGTATTTATTGTCCCGGTTATCCAGTATAACAAAATCATTTCCTGTGCCCTGGTATTTAAAAAAATCTATTTTCATTTTTAGATCGTTGAATCTGAAATTACATTTAAAGTCTCTTTTATTAAACTTTCAACAGCTTTTCCGCCGTCTGGTGAAAATTCTTTACTGATCCGGTTGGCCACAATAGCGCTCAGGCTAAGGCAATGGTGGCCCAGTGTTTTTCCCAGCCCGTAGATCGCCGAGGTTTCCATTTCAAAATTGGTTACCCGGTGATTGCCAAAATTAAAGCTTGTAAGGTTATCGATCAACAGGGGGTAGGCGAGGCCTGCCCTAATCACCCTTCCCTGGGGACCATAAAAGCCGGGACAGGTTACCGTGATGCCCTGGTGGAAATTTTTTGTAAAATGTTTTATGAGCGCCCCGCTCGCCATAGTAATATAGGGCGATACATTTCCCGAGCTTAATTGGGTATGTGTATTGAAAGCCTGTATCAATTGTTTTTCTTCTTCATTATTCTGGGTTCGGTAAAAATTCATCAGGTTATCCAGCCCAAGACCATGTGTGCTTGCCACAAAACTATCCACGGGTATATCCTTTTGCAGGGAACCTGATGTGCCTGCACGGATGATATTAAGGCAGGTGAGTTTTTCTTTGATGGACCTTGTTTCAAGATCGATATTCACCAGCGCATCCAGTTCGGTGAGTACGATGTCAATATTATCAGGGCCGATACCGGTGCTTACACAACTGATCCTTTTTTTTCCGATAAAGCCCGTATGTGTAATGAACTCCCGGTGGGCATTTTTGTATTCAATTTTATCAAAGTGTTTGCTCACCGCTACAACCCTGTCGGGGTCGCCCACGGTGACGATGGTAGTAGCGATCTCCTCAGGACGGCAATTCAAATGATAGACTGCACCCCGGTTGTTGATGATCAGCTCTGATTCTGCTATCCGGCTCATATTTGCTGGTTTAAGATCGGGTACTGCAATTTTTCTTTAAAATTACCCTATTTTTGCGCTTGTAAAAAATGAAATGAGGATTTCTTTAATTACTTCATTTTTCATTCTTCACATTAGATTGGTCCTGTATCCGCCGCGGCGGATAGACAAAGCTCTCAAAAGTTTTGGAGGGAAAAAACAGTTGGTCCTGTAGCCGAGTGGCTAGGCAAAGCTCTGCAAAAGCTTCTACACCGGTTCGAATCCGGTCGGGACCTCAACAAAGAGGATCGCATTTGTGATCCTCTTCTTTATAAAGAATGTAGAGAGACAGTAATTACGTTGCTCCTGCATCAAGGAGAATTTTTTCTATGACTTCATGATTCTTCTTCACCGCCCACGAAAGTGGAGTGGACCATATAGCACCGGCCTTATTTGGATCGGCGCCCTGTTTTAATAAGTATTCAACCATTTCCACCTGCCCCCACCTTGCAGCCATTCCCAAAGGAGTGGAGCGGTATTCTTCATCAACGGCGTTGATACCAGCGCCATGTTTTATTAATAAGGCTGCCTTATCGAGGTCTCCTTTTTGCGCCATATCATGGAGGAGTGTTACACGGTGCCAGCTCATGGTATTTGGGTTCATTCCTTTTTCCATCATGTAAGTTGCGCCATCCAGTCTTTCAAAATAATAGAACTGAGCCCATTTTATGACCGGGGGAACTTTTGCACCATAGTTCATTAAAAGGTCTATCATCCCGCGGTTATTTTCTTTAGCTGCAAAGGTCAAAATACCTTCGCCCCAAAAATAAGTTTCATCCAATGCAAATTCCGGGTGCGCTGCCAATAGCTGCCCTGTTTTGGAAATATCTTCCTGGTCAACTGCTTTTTCAAATTCCTGTTGCAGATCCGTGCGCTTATAATCAATCTCCCCGTTATCTCCTTTGAATTTATGAAGTGCAGGGTTAGCGGCATACTCCTGCAGCATTGATACAATGTCATTGTATTCCCTGTCCTGGGCCATTGTCAAAAGCGTTTCCTGGAAAGGGTAGGTCTTATAACCAGGGTCAAGGGCACCATTGTTTAGCAGGTAATCTACAAGTGCTGTATGTCCTTCTCTTACCGCAAAATAAATGGGCGGGGTATAATTGTATTGGGCATAAATAAGATCCGGACATTCCTCAACAAGTTTTCTTACCTTCTCCAGGTTACCCATGTTAGCAGCAGCAAGTATTGCCCAAACCCCCGTAGTTGAGGAAACAGTGCCATTGGCAACCTGCATGGGGAGCTCTTTTTTGAGTTCGTTTGGCTGTAGCATGAAATTATTTTTCCGGCAAAGTTCGGGTTATCAGGTGATTTAGAGCGATCATTTTGACTTTATTACACGAGGCAAATGGATTGCTTCTTCAGCCAATTTTAGTTTAACATCCACAATTCATCCCCTCATCTCAGCAATCCATTCATCATCCCATTTCTTTCCCACCATTCACAAAATACTTTTACAGCATCAAATTAAAAACTAACAAAATGAAAACAGCTATTTTATTGTTTGCTGCCATTGTGGGGGTAATAAGCTTTACCGGCAATGATAAAGATATCAGGGGAACCTGGTCATTACAAAGCCGCGACGGCAAATGCGCCAAAACCATATTAAGGATAAATATGGGAGAGGGGATCTGGGAAGGTAAGCTGGATATCCCGGAGCAGGAGGTCTATGATAAAAAGGTCCATTCCATAAGGGTCAGCGGCGAT
>DATHEH010000445.1:0-4097 GCA_035318685.1 Ferruginibacter sp. | reverse complement strand
AAGAACTATTGGGTCTGACAGAAAAAGAAAAAGCATTGGTTCTATCAGTTAACAAAGCCAACGATCCTTCCAAAAGGTATAAAGAAGTCTTTATTAGCCTCGGTGGCGTTCAGTCGAAAGTGTATCGAACGGAAGTTAGTCTGGAGGAATACCTGGCATACACAACGGAAGAGACCGAGAAACTTAAAGTGAGTCAATATGCTCTTAAATACGGAAGCATTCAGAAAGGAATCTTAGCCTTGGCAAACGAAATGAAACCACCTAAATGAATTCGGTATGAAAAAAATACTAATAACTATAATGATTTCAGTTGGATCATTGAATTATCAGGAAGTAAAAGCTCAGGATCTTGTAGCCGAGGTTATTTGGAAAACCCACGCAAACAAACCCCCTCTCGCCACGGTAAACAAACCCCCGGCGGCCATTTCAAATTGACCCCCCTCGGCCAGCGCAAATTGACCCCCTGAATAATGAGATAAAGAATCAATTGTTTTTGTAGGATAATAAATGGAAGTTCTTGCAAAAGAACCGGAGATAATTTATGTCCAACAAACCGATTGACATGTATAAAATCAGAGAACTATTACGGCTGTATGCGTCTGGCAGGGGCAGCAAATTTATTAGCGCCAGTACTGGTATTGCACGTAATACCGTCAAAAAATACCTCCTGCAATTTGTTTCACTAAAGCTGTCGATGGCAGATATCGAAGGTATGAGTGATGCACAAATGGCCTGGCTATTTTTGATTGAGAAGGCTAAAATACAGGATCACCGTGTTGCTGACCTGGAGTGTTTACTGCCGGCGCTAGCGGTCCGGCTAAAGAAACGGGGCGTTACCAAAAAAATGCTTTTCGAACAGTATCTCAGTCAGTACCCTAATGGATTTAAGCACTCTGCCTTCCTGGAACGTATAAACGCATTTACAGGTATGAGTAAGCCATCCATGCGTGTTGTGCATAAAGCAGGTGACAAACTCTTCATCGATTTTACGGGTAAGCGGCTTAGCATTGTTGACGCAGAAAACGGGGAGGTGAAGGAAGTTGAAGTTTTTGTAGCCATACTTGGTTGCAGTCAGCTCACCTATGTTACGGCGGTTGCTTCTCAAAAAAAAGAAGATTTTATGCTTGCCTGCGAACGGGCATTGCATTTTTATGGCGGCGTTCCTGAGGCCATTGTGCCTGATAATTTAAAATCTGCAGTAAAGAAAGCCAGCCGGTATGAATCAGAGCTCAATGATAGTTTTGCTGCCTTTGCAGCGCACTACAACACGTTTGTCTTTCCGGCCCGTGTGTATAAACCTAAAGATAAAGCCCTCGTAGAAGGGGCTGTAAAAATAATCTATACTTCCATTTTTACTACAATAGATGAGCGCGTATACCATAGCCTGGAATCTTTGAATACAGCTATACGGATCCTTCTGGATGCGCATAACAATACCTTACTTACCGGATGTGACTATAGCCGCAGGCAGCAGTTTGAAGCGTTAGAAAAGGATGTTCTAAAGCCTTTGAATAAGTACAGGTATGATCCCATGACAGCAAAAGTGGCTACGGTGGGTAAAACCGGTTATGTGACGGTAGACTACCATTACTATAGCATCCCTTATAAATTTATCGGCAAAAAGATAAAGCTGATGTATAACCGCACAACGGTGGAGGGATACAGTGATCACGAGCTCATTGCTGTTCATCTTCGCAGTTATGGTAAAGAAAAGTACATCCAGCAGGAGCAGCACCTGGCCTCATGGCACCGGTATCCTTCGGACTGGAACCCTGAAAAATTTATTGCTGATGCAAGCCAGATTGATCCTGTTGTATCTGGTTATATTAAAAAAGTACTAGCCCGCAATGAATACCCTGAAAAGAATTACCGGGCCTGCCAGGGTATTATCAATTTTAAAAAACGTGTAGGAGAATCCAGATTAATTAACGCCTGTAAACGGGCTGATAGCTTTGGCGTGTACAACTTCGGGATCATCGAACGTATCCTGCTGTCTAAAGCCGATTTTATTCCGCTGGAAGAAGAAGATCAACAGCCAGGCCAGGATACAAGTATGCCTCATCACGATAATATCAGGGGAGAAGATTATTATAAATAAAAATTAAATCAAACCAAAAATGAACAAAGAAAGTCTCGACAAAATGAATCGTATGCGCTTCTTAGGTATGCATCATGCATTTGAAACCTGTATCGAAACCCATCAAATGGAACAGTTCACTAATGATGAACTCGTATACCACCTTATACAGGCCGAGTGGGATGACAGGCAATACCGAACGCTGCAAAGGGGCCTTAAAAACGCAAACTTCCGATACAAGGCTGCCATTGAGCAACTGGATTATACAGAAGAACGCGGACTGGATAAAAACCTGGTCCATAGATTATCTGACTGCACCTTTATTCAGAAAGGTGAAGATCTTTTTATTACGGGCAGTACAGGCACCGGTAAGAGTTTCCTGGCTTCCGCTCTCGGACAACAGGCTTGTCTGTTGGGGTTTAAAGTTTTGTATGCTAATACTACTAAGCTTTTGTCTCAGCTAAAAATGGCAAAAGCCGATGGCGCGCATTTAAAGGAGTTGTCTGCCATAGAAAAAAAAGACGTTTTAATACTGGATGATTTTGGTGTCCAGCCGCTTGATGCGCAAAGCCGCGCCCTGCTTTTGGATATCATTGAAGACCGGCACAGTAAACGAACAACCATTATCACCTCCCAGATTCCGGTAAAAAAATGGCATGATATAATAGGAGAAAAAACGCTGGCCGATGCGATCTTAGATAGAATCGTTCATAAATCTATCCGCATAGAACTGTATGGAGACTCTTTAAGGAAAACAAAACAAGCAAATTTGGAAAATGTAACACCTATTCATTAATCAATAACGGGCTAAAATTTAATCTCTATTTTTACTACACAAAACAACAGTTCTTTCTCTCATTATTTTTCTGCGTTTATCAAACCCTGGCGTGTGATTTTTGAAATCGCTTTTTAGGGGGTCAATTTGAAATGGCCGACGGGGGTCAGTTTTGCCGGATTTTACACTGTATTGATTACCGTGTTTCCTCTGCTTTCTGCAACTTCATGCCTGCACAGAAAAGCCCCGGCCTTATCGTGGACGTGCAGTTCGGATTCCTTCAGCCAGATCATCACCATCGTGTCTTTGCTCTTAAAAGTTCCTTGCGGAACAGAATAGAAATTGCCGAGATAGGCGAACGTATTATCCTTGCGGATGGTGCGAAGGATATAGGAAGGCAATACTTTTACTGATACCCATGGCCTTAAATGCGGCTGTTCGTTCTGCCATTCTTCAAGCCGGATTTTCTTAGTAGTGGTATGCGGCATGCCATTGCCGGTTCTTTGCAGCCAGGCCATCGCCTGCGATTGAAGCGTCTGTAGGTCACAATAGGCACGGGCATACAGAAAGTTGTTCTTGACATACTTCACCACATTTTCCACTTTGCCCTTGCTCTGAGGATCAGCTTTCCTGCAGAAATGAAGCTGCAACTCCTGCTCGAAAACATAATCCTTAAACGCTTGGGTGAGCAGTAACTCTCCCATTCCTTCATCTACCAAAAGCAACCGGTCCTGGTCATAAACAACCTCCCGGGGCATTCCACTGAAAAACTTAAATGCTTCCTCGTGAGCATCAATGGTCATACGCGTGGTAAAAGGAGCATCAGAGAACTGAACAAACTTCATCCTGGAGCGGGAAAGCATCATCACAAAAAAATGAATCCGCTTACGGCGGTCTTCTGTACTGCGCAGAATATAATGACCAAAATCTGCTTGTGCCTGCTGGCCGTATGGAAGTTCTTCTACCACAAAATATTCCCTGGCTGGTTCTTCCAGCGGAATATTATACTTCTGGCGCAGCGCCATTACAAAATTGTATACCGTCTTAGGTGCAATGTGAACAAGGCCCGGGTGGTATTCCTTAAGCCAGTCGTGCATTTGAGCGGCACTGACGGCAGGATGTGCAATAAGTTTATCGCGGACAAAAGACTCGTAAGGGGTAAGCATTTTGTCACGAACATCTTTGCCCTGCAGAAAAGAAGTGTAATCTGCTTCACTCATCCGGGCATATCGTGTTATGGTCCTT
>DATHEH010000444.1:0-8959 GCA_035318685.1 Ferruginibacter sp. | reverse complement strand
TTAGGAACTTCATGTGGGGAAACAATTTAGGCTTGCAAGTTACGGATATTGGCGCATGGTTTATTGTTCATAGCAAGGGGCTTTGCCATGAACAATCAGCTATCAACTATGAACCAGCCTAGTACTGCTCGTTCTTATTGGGGAAATCTTTTGCCTTCACATCCGTAATGTATTGCTTTACCGCCACGGTAATTTGCTCAAACATATTGAGGTACTGACGTAAGAACCGTGGTTTGAATTCTGTGTTAATGCCCAGCATATCATGCATCACGAGTACCTGGCCGTCACAATCGCCACCCGCACCAATGCCAATGGTGGGAATAGTTATACTTTCACTTACTTCTTTTGCCAGTGCAGCAGGGATCTTTTCCAGTACTATAGCAAATGCACCCGCCTCCTGCAATAACAAAGCATCTTTTTTTAGCTTCGACGCCTCATCGGTTTCCTTGGCCCTTACGGTATAGGTGCCAAATTTATAAATGCTTTGCGGCGTTAGTCCAAGGTGACCCATTACCGGTATACCGGCACTCACGATCTTTTTTACCGAATCAACGGCTTCTTCACCGCCTTCCAGTTTTACAGAATGCCCGCCGGTTTCCTTCATTATTTTAATGGCAGATGCAAGTGCGATCTCTGAATTGGATTGATAAGAGCCAAAGGGCATATCCACCACAACCAGGCAACGGTCGATGCCCCTTACCACGCTTTGTGCATGGTAGATCATCTGGTCGAGCGTGATGGGCAGTGTTGTTTCATGCCCGGCCATTACATTGCTGGCGCTGTCGCCAACCAGGATAATGTCGATACCCGCAGCGTCGAAGATCTTTGCAAAGGAAAAATCATAAGCTGTTATCATGGAGATCTTTTCTCCCGAAGCTTTCATTTTCTGCAAAGTATTGGTAGTTACTTTTTTTATTTCTTTATTGACAGACATGGTTATACTGGTTTAAATTAAACTACGTGCTGGAGGAGTTGGCTCTGCGTTAGAATAAAACAAATCCGGGGAGCGTTGAGAATGTAAATGTAGAAAGAAATTTATTTACAAAGCGGTTTTGACGGCTTTAATATGAGAAGCGGAAATTTTTATCAGAAATTTTATGGAAATACAATGATAAACAGCTCAAAGACTAAACTAATGTTATGGCTGAGATAACAACCACTTCAAACAAAAAGCAACATGGATTTCCAAAATCAACCAACAGGCGTTCTACCAGGGTTGATCTTACTCCGATGGTTGACCTTGGTTTCTTATTAATAACATTCTTCGTGTTTACAACCTCATTGACAGAAGCAAAGGTGATGACCTTGATTGAACCAAAGACGGGCATAGAAAAACCGGTCCCTGCATCAGGGGCCATGACGATAATCATTGGTAAGGATCACCAGTTGTATTATTACTTTGGAACACTTACAAGGCCGGAGCAGATCACGAAAGCCAATTTTAAAGACATCAGGGATATCATTCTTGAAAAGAAAAATAAAACAGAGATCGACAAACTGATGTATATTATCAAACCGAATGAAAGGTCAACTCTTGGTGATGCCATAAACCTGCTGGATGAAATGCAGATATGTATGATCCCTTCCGGACATTATGCGGAGGTTGAAATGACGCAGGCTGAAACTGTTCTTATAAAACAAAGGGAATGAGTTAGTGTTAGTCAGCTAATTCGATCCACACAGGTGCATGGTCACTTGTTTTTTCCCACCCGCGAACATATTTGTCAACGCCGGCATTTTTAAGCTTACGTTTTATTTTTGGACTTAATAAAAAATGATCGATGCGCAGGCCTGCATTGCGGCCATATGCATTGCGGAAATAATCCCAAAAGGTATAGATCACTTCACGCGGGTAAAGTTTTCGTATGGCATCCGTCCACCCCTGGTCCACCAGTTTTTTGAAAGCCGCACGTGTCTCCGGCCGGAAGAGCGCATCATTAACCCATCGTTCGGGTTTATAAACGTCCAGTTCGGTGGGCATCACATTAAAATCACCTGCGAGTATTACGGGTTGGCCCGATTTGATGAGTTTGGAGGCGTGGGCGGTAAGGCGTTTGAACCATTTTAGTTTATAATCGAATTTTATTCCCGGCGCCGGATTGCCGTTGGGCAGGTAGAGGCAGCCAAGAATGATCTTATTATCAATGACCGCTTCTATATAACGGCTGTGCATGTCTTCGGGGTCACCGGGCAATGCACGCCTCAGTTCTTTTACTTCGTGGTTGCGGGATAATATAGCTACACCGTTCCAGCTTTTTTGTCCATGCCACATGGCATCATAACCTGCATCTTTTATTGCATTGAGCGGAAATTTTTGCTCAGGTGCTTTCAACTCCTGCAGGCAAACAATATCCGGTGATGTTTCTTTAAGCCAGCGAAGCAGTACCGGCAGGCGGCCGTTAACCCCATTCACATTATAGGTTGCTATTTTCATAAAATGGAATGCTCTCCAATATCGAGCCAATATTAAAAGCATAAAAAAAGGTTCACAACAGGCGAACCCTTTTTCAATTATTTAAAACATTTTTATTTATTTCTGGTTCTCCTTAAAACTCATCATCCAGCTGATACCGAACTTGTCGTTGAACATGCCAAAATAATCTCCCCAGAATGTACTGGCCATAGGCATGGTTACGGTTCCGCCTGCTGAAAGACCGTTGAAGATCTTATCAGCTTCTTCCTTGCTATCGGCACTTATAGAAATGGAAAAATTATTTCCTGCTTTAAAGCCTGCCGACCATTCACCACCTGTATCGCTTCCCATCAGCATGGTCTCTTTGCTGACGGGCAAAGAAACGTGCATGATCCTTTCGCCATGTTCCGGCGGAACGGCTTTCGCTCCTTCCTGCGGAGGCATGTCTTTAAAGCGACCAAGATAGGGGAATTCGCCTCCGAATACAGACTTGTAAAAATTGAAGGCTTCTTCGCAATTTCCATTGAAAGTGAGATATGCATTTACTTTTGGCATAACGTTTAGTTTTTGATTTTTAATAACGGGTAGTAAATGTAGAAAAAATTCTTCTAAATTTTTTTTTAATGAAGGCGCAACATTTGAAATCATTTCACTTCATCCCATAAATGCCTTATCAACCCATCCACCAGGCCGATCTTGGGTACATACATTTCATTGGCGCCGGCCCAGCGCATGGCGTTGGTATAGATGAGCAATGCGGGTACAATAACATCTGCCCGGTCGGGCCGCAGGTCATAAAGTTTGATCCTGTCATCCAGACTAACACTGCTCAGTTCCCGGTAATAATCTTTCAAAAGGTCGAGGGTGATGGGTTTACCATCCTTTCGTTTGCTCATGGAAAAGATCTTGTTGATATTTCCACCACTACCAATGGCCATTACTTCTTTTTGTCCTTTCGTTACTGTTTTTATGATCTCCCTCATCACTTCCCAGGTCTTTTCATTCACTTTGTCCTGCAGCAACCTTATAGTTCCAATGTTGAACGATTCTTTAAAGGTCAATACGCCGGTGCTGAAAAAGGAGAGCTCGGTGCTGCCACCGCCAACATCAATGTACATATAGCTATGTTCCTTATCCAGTGTTTCGGCAATATGATTTTCAAATACAAGGCCTGCTTCTTTATCGCCACTGATGACTTCGATCGCAATATCTGTTTCCAGTTTTACTTTACGAATGATATCGGCACTGTTCTTCGCATCACGCATGGCACTTGTGGCACACGCAATTATCCTGGTTACTTCATAGGCATTCATTAAGTGCCTGAAAGCTTTCATGGTTTGTAAGATCATGCCGATCTTGGCCTTCGGTATGGTACCCGATTCAAATACATCAAAGCCGAGCCTGAGCGGCACCCTGACGAGGTTCAGTTTATTGAATACGGGTTCTTCCTTACCGTTTATTGTAACTTCTGAGATCAATAATCTTGCGGCGTTACTCCCTATATCTATTGCTGCTAATTTCAAAGTGGTTAATTGGTTGATCCCTGCCCGAATATCGTTCAGGCGGGCGTTAATTAGTTAATCGGCAGAAACGAATTTACGCATTAACGTTTAAACGGGTTAAGTAGTTATCCATAACTAATTAACGATTTAACGCATTACTTATTAAAGAGATTTACGATAGAGATAATTATACGTCTCCACCTGGCTGCGTATCTTTTTTGTATTGCGGGGATTTACGTATTGGTTTGCCAGTTCATTATCCAATATCCTTGCTTTGATATTATCCTTTAATTGAATTTGCAGGATGTCTTTCAATTCCTGTTGAATTGGTTTTTCAAAAATGGGACAGGCAACTTCCACGCGGTGATCGATATTGCGTACCATCCAGTCGGCAGAAGAAATGAATGTTCTTTCTTTTCCGCCGTTGCAAAAGACCATTATCCTTGCATGCTCGAGGTATTCATCCACGATGCTGATGGCCTGTATCGGTATCTTGAATTTTTTATTTTCTGAAAGCAAACAAAAGATACCCCTGATCACCAGTTTTATTTCCACACCTGCTCTTGCAGCATCGTATAATTTATTGATCAGCAGTTCATCACTAAGCGAGTTTAATTTGAGGGTAATGGAAGCAGGCTTTTTTGCCTTTGCAGTCTTGATCTCTTTATTGATCAGTTGCGTAAGCTGGTGGCGCATGCCTGTAGGACTTACGATAAGTGTTTTGCATGCTTTTAAAAAATGGATCCTGGTTTTTGGTTCTTCCAGGTAATGGAATATGCGGTTCACATCAGCCATGATATTCCTGTCGGAAGTGAGCAGGCAGCTGTCGCCATACAGCAGCGCCGTTTTTTCATTGAGGTTACCGGTACTTACAAAGCCATAATGAACGGTATGGTTGTTCACCCTTTTTTTGATGAGGCAAAGCTTCGCATGCACTTTCATATTGGGAACACCGATCAATACTTTTACACCGGCATCTTCCAGTTCTTCTTTCCATTCCAGGTTGGCTTCCTCATCAAACCTTGCACGCAACTCCAGCACAACAGTTACCAGTTTACCGTTACGCACGGCATTGGCAAGGGCATTGACTATTTTTGAACGTTCGGCCAAACGGTAACAGGTTATTTTGATACTGACCACATCGGGATCAATAGCTGCTTCACGCAGGAGGTCAATAACACTGTCGAAGGAATGATAGGGAAAATTCAAAAGCACGTCTTTTTTTAACACGAGCTTGGTTACATTATTTACATTCTTAAGTGCCGGGTGTATAAAAGGTTTTTTTCGCAGGTTTTTTTTCTCAAAGACCGCTTCGGGGAAATTAATAAAGTCTTTAAAATTATGGATACGTCCCCCTGGTATCAGATTATCTTTTTGCAACAATCCCATCCTGCGAACGAGGTAAGTGAGCAGGGAAGGATCAATAGCTTTGTCAAAGACGAATCTCACGGGCTTGCCTTTTTTCCTGTTCTTTAAACCCTTTTCAATTTTTTGAATGAGGGAAGTGGAGATGTCATTATCAATGTCGATCTCCGCATCACGGGTAACTTTAATGATGTGTGAAGAAAAGCTATCATAGCCAAAGAAAGAAAAAATATGGGGCAGGCAAAAACGAATGATGTCTTCCAGTAAGATGATATGTTTTTCCGTGCTTTTAGAAGGCAATATCATGAACCGCGATAATCGCCTTGCAGGCACAGATACGAGGGCAAATTTTTGTGGAATGCTCTTGTCTTTTTTCGAAAGTTTGCACGCAAGGTAAATTGACTTGTCATTCAATACAGGGAAATCATGTATGCTTTCGATCATCAGGGGGATGATGTTGCTGCGGATCTCTTCATTAAAATAGTCAAGAACGAATTTCTGCTGTGTCCTGTTCAATTGCTTTTCGGTAACGAGTTGTATCTTTTCTTTTTTCAGCTCCCTTAGGATCTCGTTCCAGATGCGTTCAAATTCCCTTTGTTGTTCGATAACTATTTCCTGGATCTCTTCTATAATGGCGCCGGGAGAAATTTCCAGGTGCATTTTGGATCTTCTCCCAAACTCGATCATCCTTTTTAATGTGGCAACTCTTACCCTGAAGAACTCATCGAGGTTATTTGAAAAAATACCAAGGAAGCGGATACGTTCCCTTAAAGGAACCGTTTCATCTGCAGCTTCCTGCAATACACGGTTGTTGAAGGAAAGCCAGCTGATATCCCTGAATATGATCTTTCGTTTGTGCAAGCGGGGTAAATTTTAAATTAAATGTGCCCAAGTTAAAGGCAAGGGATAAGTAAAAAATAAAAGCAATATTAAGTTTACATGAAATTTTATTTGGGTCAGTGGACCGGGGCCTTCATTTTTTCGATAATGCCCGTTGTAGAAAAACCGTCTACTACGGGAACTATTTTCACTTCGCCGCCATTGGCCATTACTTCCTTTGCACCAACGATCTGGTCGAGGGTATAGTCGCCACCTTTCACAAGCACATCAGGTAATAATGTTGTTATTAAATTTAACGGCGTGTCTTCTTCAAATATTATCACTGCATCGGTCATCAGCATGGAAGCGAGTAATAATGCCCTGGAGTATTCATTATTCACCGGGCGGCTTTCACCCTTCAGCCTTTTCACCGAAGCATCTGCATTTACCCCAACTATGAGCACGTGCCCGTAAGAGGCCGCTTCACTGAGGGAAGCTATGTGTCCTTCATGCAGGATATCAAATACCCCGTTTGTGAATACGATCTTTTTATTGTGTAAGCGCCAGCGTTTGAGCTGGTGATTCAGGTCATTCAGGTTAAAGATCTTACTGGGTATGCTGCTGATCGATTTCATTTTTATTCCGGTTAATATATGGTAAGAGCAAAAGGCATGCTAAGCCTGCAATAATAATGATTCCCGTTGAAACACCCCATATAAGCCATCCAAAAGCCTCCCCAAGTGGGGTGGCAATGCCATAAATGGCAAGGGTTTCCATTACAAATAAAGGAAAAGAACCAATACCGCCGGGTGTTGCGATCATCGCCAGGGTGGCCAGTGTTAATACAGAACAGGCAGCTGTTATACTTAAATGAGAAGTTCCTTCCATTGCTTTAAAACCAATATATATCTGCACCAGGTATAGGGCCCAGATCAACAGGGTATGCATCAAAAAAAGTTTCCGTTGTTTCAGGTTCCTGATGGTTTTAAACCCTTCGAAAAAACCCTTCATCAGGATATCGAGCCGGGCAACTATCCTGTTCTGCGGGTACTTTTTAAAAAGATATTTTACCAGGAATATTATGAAGACGACAATGGAGATCACAATTAAAACCTTTAGCCAAACCGGGAATACTGATGAACTGCCGATCTTGTTGAATTTGTCTTTTACATATCCCCCTATAAGATCAAATTGTACCAGGATCGTGAGACCGATAAAAATGAGGTAACAGAATATATCGAATGTGCGTTCCACAATCATGGTTCCTACCAGCTTTTCTACTTTTAATTTTTCGTAACGGGCCAGGAAGGTACATTTAAGGATCTCCCCCAGGCGGGGTATAGCCGAATTGGCAAGATAGCCGACCATTACCACCGAAAACACATTCTTTAATGTAGGTTTATACCCAAGGGGCTCCATTAATATCTTCCATCTTACGGCGCGTAAGAAGTGGCTGAGAAGCGACATGAATATTATCGGGATAATGAGCCAGTAATTGGCATAACTGAAAGCATTATAAAACTCTATTTTCTCTTCTTCGGTCATTCCCTTTAGTTGCCACCAGACCAAAAAAAAGCCCGCTCCCAAAAAGACAATGTATTTTAATATAGAAAGTAACCGTTTACGCATAACCGGTTACAAATTACGACGGGAATAATTGTAAAAAAAGTTTTGAAACGTCATTTGAGGGAGCATGACCGAAGTGATCTTCTGAATGAAGGTTGGCTTCACTTCATTAGCAAAGACGTTTAAATTATAAAAGCATATTATCTATCAATCTTATATCGCCTACAAATGCTGCAACCAATGCAACAATGGCGGTTTTCCCATCCCAGTTTTTCAATAATTCGAGGGTGTTGGCATTTGCAATTTCAACATAATCAACTTTAAAACCTTCCCGGGTTAATTTGTTGATGGCAGTTTGCTGCAGTTCTTCCAGGCTTCCGGGCTTAATGTTATTCTTTATCAGGGAAAGGACTTCAAAGATCTGTACCGCTTTTTTTCTTTCGTCCTCCTTAAGCCTCATATTCCTGCTGCTCATGGCAAGTCCGTCTGGTTCACGAAGGGTTGGACGTATCACTGTTTTTACCGGTAAGTGGACCAGTTCAATCATTCTTTTGATGACCATACATTGCTGGTAATCTTTCTGCCCCAGGTATAGCTCATTGGCAGGTATGATATCCAGTAAGCGGTTCACTACCTGGCAAACCCCCTGGAAATGACCGGGCCTGAAACTGCCTTCCAATACTGTTTCCAGGTATCCGAGCTCATAGTTTGAAACCTTTTTGATCCCTCCGGGGTACATTTCGGGTACAGACGGGAGGAAAAGCACATCACAGCCAGCTTGCTCCAGCATATCAATATCCTTTTCCAGTGTAGCGGGATAATTATCAAAGTCTTTAATATCATTGAACTGGGTGGGATTTACAAAAATGCTGCATACGGACAGGTAGCCGCTTTTTTTTGAATTTTCCACCAGGGAGATATGGCCGGGGTGAAGGGCTCCCATAGTAGGTACAAAGCTTATTAAACTGCCCTGTTCCCTGCTTTTAATAAGGAAATTTGTAATATCTGAAGCGCTCTTAAATAGGATCATATTAGCAGGAATTAGGCGTCAAATGCTTGTGTATTCTCATTTTGCAAAATAAATAGCTTAGTTTTGCACTCCGTTTAAAAACTATAACAGCTACAAACTAAGCGCAAATGTCAACAAAGAAAAGGATTTTATTTATTGCTAACGAGATGTCGCCTTACCTGGAGCTAACAGATTTTGCCGAGATCGTGAATAAACTGGCAGTAAAATCAAATGACAGCGGGATGGAAGTAAGGTGTATAATGCCCCGTTTTGGCGTAATTAATG
>DATHEH010000443.1:0-5618 GCA_035318685.1 Ferruginibacter sp. | reverse complement strand
TATCAGGTGGAGAACAAAAGCCTTCTGTATATACTATAATGCATCCTGGGAAAATAAAACCTGTTAAGAGTATGAGAAGATGAATTCATTTGTCATCTGTTTTAAATAGTAATACCATGCGGCAAAACTATCCGTTAAAGGAATATTCATTAAAACAGAGGAGGTAAAATGGTCAATGGATATTGGAATTTTCGTGTAATGCGTTGTTGTTTACATAGAATAGCTTCCCGGATCCTAACGATCCATTTTAATTTAAGAAACCGCTGTACAGGCAGGCATCTTAACAACTACGGAGAAACGAATTTTTGATTTTTATTTTGTGGAGCAGGAAGTAATGTCTTGTAATGTATAATTATTTTTCAAACCCCCAAAGCTTTTACAGGAAAATATTATTTTATTTTTCAACCAGTTTATCAACAGCCTTCGTTGCGGGCGCCTACGTATTATCGTTAAAAATACCTACTATTAGGTAGGATTTCAACGGCGATCCCTTTGAATACCTCAGCAAAGTTTGCTGGGTGATGATAGATGGGATAATGGTTAAAGAAGGTTGTCAGTAAAGATTTTTTTTTCTACAGAGACACCAGGTTTTTTATACAAAGAACATGAAGGACCTGCGTGTTCTTTGTGTATCGTCTTTTTCTTCGTAAAAAAGATAAGGTTTATTTTTTCCTGAGTTTAAAATACGTGGCTTTAAACCTGTTGTCAACGACCGTACCCTGCACGTCTGCTTTTCTTACTGCATTACAAAAACCATTTTTTGCATGTGCATCACCATGGTCATCAATGCGGGTGCCATCAACAAAATAAGCTTTACCATCTATACGTACTGCAAGATCGCAACTCTTGCCCGGTAACCTGAACTGGCATTGACCGCAGGCCGCTTCCACCACCTGTATCTTCTTCGTGGTATCGGCGATATGAACAGACGGGCTGGTCTCCTGGGCAAAAGAAACTGCAGTAAAAAAAGAAAAGAATAATGCGATGGAAATTTTTCTCATAAAACGATCAGAAATTTTAAAAAAGCAAAGCTAGCGTAAAAATCTTACCGAAGCGGAGACTTTCCCACAAAGAATACGAAAAATTCATGCTAATAAATTCCTGCTATCTTCTCTGCCGGTAAGGAATACGGTAAGCAAAATTATTGGTGATATTGTTGATCACGTACTCCGGCGGCGTATCCCAGTCGGAAGCACTGCGGTAATTGTTGTTCCACAATGTTTCACCCTTGCTGATGATACTGCAGGAAGCAAGGATATCATTTGTCTTATTGGGTACGTTCACAGATTTCTTAAAGATCTCTCCCACTACCTGGCGGCCATATTCAATTCCCATTGAAGCGGCATCACTCATGTATCTTTTTTCCTGCACCTTCATTCTAACCACCGCATCCACGTTTAACATACCGGCAAGTTCCTCGTCAGTTTTGAACCAGGAGTCACGGATAGAAATTTTATTGTCATTAAGTATGGCGTTCGTGTTGATATAATGCTGTACACTTACCATCAGCATATACCTGTCGTTATTCCCGTTGCGTAAAATATTATCATGCAGGAACTGTTGAAAGACCTTACTCTCCCGCTCTTCCATTTTACCGATCACCGAATCCGTTATATTTTTCGGCCTGGTGCCCGTATAGATCATCTCCACAGGCAACACCGCAATGACCCGGTGCCTGGCCGTTTTTTCTTCGGCAGGGGAAGGAACATGGGCACGCCTGCAGGAACTACTTAGTATAATGAGGCCGGCAACAGCAAAAAATACATATTTTTTCATAGCATTTGTTTTTAAGGCATGGGCTATTCATGCGTGGGTATAGCACCAGTCTAAAAACGAATTGAATAGATAAAAATTATATAAGACCGGGAAAATCCCTGCGATTTTCCATGGTTTATTCAGCCAGGGTTTCTAATCTGGCATAATTATTTATACATATCCATAAAAAAGATGAAAAAATACTTAATTATTATCAGCATTAGCATTGCCATAGGTTGTAACAACCGTACAGAAAAAACCACGGACACTGTTGCTGACAGCACATCAGCAAAGACAGAAAACACAGATCCAAAACCAGCAGATAATTCCAACGTCCCATTAACCGGCTGCTATATGCAGGTTCTGGCCCGGGATACTTTTGCTGCACATTTGCAACAACAGGGGAATAATGTAACCGGTAGGCTTAGCTTTGATAATTACCAGAAAGATGGCAGCACGGGAACCGTTAACGGCAAACTGGAGAATGATATTTTGAAACTTTATTACAGTTTTGCTTCAGAAGGCATGAACAGTGTAATGGAAGTTTATTTTAAACAGGAAGAAGGTAAACTGTTACGTGGCATTGGCGACATGAATAATAAAGGGGATACCGCTTATTTTACCAACCCGGGTGCAATAAAATATAATGGCAGTGTATTAGAAAAGATACCCTGTGATAAGCTGCCTGCTAAGTATAAATAACAACCCTGTGGATCTTAACCGCGAAGACACAAAGTTTTTTCACTAAGCGCACAAAGGCTCGTGTCTTTGCGATAAAAAAACTCATGTATTAGTCATTTGCTTTTTATATAACCTGTAAGAATAGATACAGGTGATAAGTGCAATTATCATGGTAATTGCCAACAGAATTATTATAGATACCATGAAAGAAGTAAAGAGACAGCTTACGGCTATCAGCAAACCTCCCCCGAAAAATAACTTCCCTCCCAGCAGGTGTGTTCTTCTCCAGTTCTCATCATTACTTAAGGTCCATGGTAAACGGATGCCGGCAAAATAATTCGGCTTCATGTTGTACATATAATTACCAATAACCGCAAACAAGAAACCTACTCCCGAAATCATGAACCGGGTGCCGAATTGTATATTACCGCCGATGCTGCTATAAATAAGGAGGCAAATGATCGCCGTAATGAAAACCACCACTGCAAAACTTATACGATACAACCTGTCTTTATTTTCTGCAGCATATTTTTTGGGATCGATCCTGTAAATATTGGGTAAAAGTAAATAAACAAGAAGGTTCACGCCGGTAAGTACCATTACCAATATGATGAGTTCATTCTTACTGCCGTAGCGGTTAACATTCCCTTCCAGGTCAAAATGCATGGGTATTGATGCAGGTAATGAATTCCAGATCAGGGCCAGGTAGCCGCCGGGGACAAGGATGATGAGCCAAACGATCTTTTTCATAAATTTTTCCATAATTATTTCTTTTTTGACCTGAATTGAATGAACCATTTCATGATCTCATCCACCACGGTAGTATTCAGCGAATAGTAAATAAACTGACCTTCTTTTTCCGCTACTACCAGCCTGGCCTGCTTCAGCAGGTCAAGATGGTGAGATATGCTGGGACCCGATATGTTGAATTGCTCAACGATCTCTCCTGCTGTCATATCTTTTGCAATGAGCAGTTCCAGTATCTTCCGCCGCGTGGGATCATTCAATGCTTTAAAAGCTGTGTTCATGGATTTTCAATTCGATGCTTATATATTTAGTCAAATATCTAAATATAATATGGAAAATCCAAATTTACTTTAGAACAAAGACTTCGTGTTCCTTCCTGCCTTTGCGCCTTCGTGGCGAAAGAAAAGATTAACTTGCTTCCATGAAAAATTCCCTCCTCATTTTATTGATCCTCATCTTTTCTTCTGCTTCTTTTGCGCAGATAAAACCCTTCCGTTTTGCGTTTCTTTCCGATACGCATATAGGCTCGCCGAATGGCAATGCAGATGAAGACCTGCGGAGAACAGTAAATGATATCAATAAAATGAATGACATTGATTTTGTAGTGATAACCGGCGATATTACCGAACTGGGCACCAACGAAGAACTGCCCCGTGCAAAAAAAATGTTTGATTCATTAAAAGTGAAATATTATATCATACCCGGCAACCATGATGTGGGATGGAGTGAAACGGGTGGCATGGGTTTTATTTCAACTTTCGGAAGCGACAGGTTTGCCTTTGATCATAATGGAATCCGTTTTATTGGTTGTTCATCCGGCCCATACGTAAGAATGAGTGACGGGCATATCCCACGTGATGCTATGACCTGGATGAAAAATATTCTTGACAGCACAGCCTTAAATATGCCGGTAATATTTTTAAACCACTACCCCATGGATAACCAGATGGACAACTGGTATGAAGTGACCGATATGTTTAAAAGAAGAAATACCATCATGGTCCTTTGCGGGCACGGACATGCCAACAGGACCTTTGATTTTGAAGACATTCCCGGCATTATGGGAAGATCTAACCTGCGGGCCAAACAAACTGAAGGCGGATATAATTTGGTGGACGTAAGAACAGATTCCATTTTATTTACCGAAAGAAGGCCGGTTACAGAAGATATGAAAAGCTGGGCAGCAGTAAAGTTTGAACAACGGAATTATAATCCCAGCAAAAAATTTGTAAGGCCTGATTACAGCGTTAATGTACAATACCCGCAGGTAAAAGAAAAGTGGGTATTTAGTTCAGGTGCAAATGTTATCTCAACACCGGTGGTAACGAAAGGCTTTGTTGTTTTTGGGAACCAGCAGGGAACCGTTACTGCCTTGTCTTTAAAAGATGGAAAACAGCAATGGACATTTAAAACAGCTGGTTCCATTTATTCATCACCTGCAACTGCAAAAAATAAAATTGTATTTGGAAGCACGGATGGCTATGTGTATTGCCTTGATGAAAAGGGCAAAGAGGTATGGAAATTAAAGACGGGCGCTGCTGTATTGGGTTGCCCGGTAATCGAAGATAAGATGGTCTATATAGGTGGAAGCGATCACAATTTTCGCGGGATAGACCTGGCAACCGGCGCAACGATATGGAGTTTTACCGGGCTCAACGGGCCTGTTGTGAGTACACCGGTCATCAATAAAGAGGATATTATTTTCGGGGCATGGGATACATATTTATATTCCCTTAATAAAAATACAGGCCAGTTGAACTGGAAATGGAGTAACGGTTCATCCGTAAGAAATTATTCTCCTGCTGCATGTATACCGGTTATAAAAGATGACATAATATATATTGTTGCCCCCGACCGTTATTTAAGCGCCATTGATGCCGTCACGGGCCAGGTCCTTTGGCGAACTAAAGAATCAGGCGTTCGGGAATCAATAGGTATGTCCGGGGATGGAAAATATGTTTACGGCAAATCCATGAATGATACCATTGCAGCTTTCCCTACAGGAAGGGAGCCGCAAAAGGCCGCATGGAAACTGCATGCCGGATATGGCTACGAACACGCCCCTTCCATGTTAATAGAAAAAGACGGGATCATCTTCTTTGGCACACGCAACGGTGTTGTTTATGCCATTGATGAAGCACAAAAAAAGATCGCCTGGGTGCATAAGATCGATAACTCGATGGTGAATACGGTGAATGTGTTGGATAAGAAGAATGTTATAGTTGCTACGATGGATGGGAAAGTAGTGTTATTGCAAACTATAGAATAAACTGGCCTGTTTGAAGATTTGAAAATTTGTTGATTTGAAGATTGACCGAAGCGGAGATCTTCACCACGGAAAATTGCCTTTCCGTGGCCCATCTGCCTAAGGCGCTAAGTTTCACAAGTCTTCCATAACTAATGATCAGGAATTAAAAATTAAAAATTAAGAATTA
>DATHEH010000442.1:0-6853 GCA_035318685.1 Ferruginibacter sp. | reverse complement strand
AATGCAGGTACCTGGAAACAAACAGACTTGCCTCCGCCTGTAGGAAGTAAAGCCAATGTATCTTTTCCTTTCAATACGGCATTGATGATATCTTCCTGCATCGGACGAAAGTTATCATAACCCCAGTATTCTTTTAAAATCTCATGAATGCGCATCAAATGAATTATGGTTTGAAATTAAACCCTTTTAAAGTAATTTTAGCGATCTGGATCAAATACTGACAATGAAAACAACCCTGCTCAGCATCTTAACATTTTCTGTATTAGTAGCGAATGCACAAAAAGAGAAAAAGCAAATTCCTCCAAAAGAGAAGTTTGTAACGATCAGGATGTCAAAATTACCCATGGCGGAATTTCCCAGGAATTCGATCCGGGTTTCCGGTATTACAGTAATACAAAGTCTAAGCGATAGTTTTAGAATGGGCTATACACTGAAGGGAATGGATAATGCTGTAGCTACTCTAAAATTTTCGAAACCACTGAGCCAGATCTTACAGGAACAGGTAAAAAGGATGTATAAGCATGAGTATAAAAAAGACGGTGCAGCAATTTTTTGGGTGGTTAAAGAGCTGCGTTTTGGAGCAAAGTCAGGAGCAACAGCTAATTCATTTACACGTATAGTCACATCTCCGGATTGTTCATTCACTCGTTTTAATGCGGATGCTTATATCTCTGATGACGGGAACCTGTTTAAAAAAATATGTACTATAGATACTGTGCTTGTTGTGTTAAATATGGGAAGCGAACATGGTCCGGATCTTGAAAATGCAATCAGGGTCTTATTAAGAAGAACCCTGCTTGCAGCTGAGCATATACCCGAACAAAATAGTGTTAAAATGACTATTGAAGAAATCAGTAACGAAGCGTCACAACAGGTAAATATTCCGATCTTAACCGATGGTAATTACCATGAAGGAATTTATACCGGCTTTGGCAAATTTCTTGCAAATAAGCCATCCGAGAACGCCTATGAAATTGTAATGGATAAGAAAAAGAAAGTAAAATTTACTACTGAGGGTCAAAATGGTCAACGGGATACAATTGAAATTTGGGGGCTTTGTAAAGATGGTAAAATATATAAATACCATAATGAGACTTTGATCCCCATTAAAAAAGAAGGGCATCGGTTCATTATATCTGATTACGTTGAAGAAACTACCAGGCTTAACAACACTACTCCCGGATTTGGGCTGGCAATTGGATACGGTCTATTGTCAATCCCAATATTTTCTTATCAGAAGAAAAATAGACCCTTACTGGTAGAATCCATTCCTTATATTGATGATCCTGAGAGACAACCTATAGCTACCTGCATTGATATGAAAACAGGTGAGCTTAGTTTTTAAACCACTTTCCTGTATTTCAGCCTGATGGAATTAACAGCCAGTACCACATCACTAAAACCCATTGCCAGGGCTGCCACGCCAGGGTGTAGTAAGCCAACGGCTGCAACTGGTATGGCAAAAATGTTATAGATAAAGGCCCAAAAAAGGTTTCCCTTAATGGTGATGAAAGTATATTTACCCAGGCCCAGTGCCAGCGGTAAATGCTGAATACCCCTGTTCATTAAAACCACCTGGGCGGTTTGTACGGCTAATTGTGTGGCCTCACTCATGGATATGCCGATGGTAGCTTTTGCCAATGCAGGTGCGTCGTTTATACCATCACCCACCATGGCAACGGGTGTTTCTTTATTCAGTTCCTCAATGATCTGCAGTTTTTCTTCCGGCGTTTTTTCTGCATAAATTTTATCAATGCCCAGCTCTTCCGCAACCTTTTTAGTTCTTTCCAAACCATCGCCACTTAATAAAATGGTTTGTATATTTTTTGAATGCAGGTAATGCACAACTTCTTTCGCTTCTGTTCTTATCTCATCTTCCATATCAAACCAACCCGCCAATTTCCCATTTTGCAGTAAATAAGCCGTATGTCCGTTGTCAGCAGTCTCGGCAGCAGCAATTTTATAAGAGCCGAGTTGCCATTCATTTCCGGCAGCGTCTGTTGCTTTCATACCAAGCCCCTTTATCTCTTCAATTTTTTTCCATTGAATGGTATTGCCGGGTTTCCAATCAGCGCTTATTGCTTTTGCAATAGGGTGGTTGGAATATTTTTCTAATGAAAAAATGGTGCGTTTAAATTCTTCCTCCGGCAATACCAGGGTTTTATAACCGGTAACCCTGAAATTTCCTTTTGTCAATGTGCCCGTTTTGTCAAAGACCACGGTTTTAATATTTTTAAATAACTCCAGGCTCTTTGCATCGCGGAAGAGGATGCCGCTTTTTGCAGCCCGTCCCAGACCGACCGCAATGGCAGCAGGTGTTGCGAGTCCCATTGCACACGGACAGCTTATGACCAACACGGCAATGCTTCTCATAAGCGAGTTGGTGCCATCGATCCCAAATGCAAAATAATTGAGTAAAAAAGTAAGCAATGCAATGCCTATCACGGCAGGAACAAAAACCGCACTTATCTTATCTGCCAGTTGTTGTATTGGAGGTTTTTCCCCCTGCGCCTGTTTGACAAGCGATAAAATATTACTGAGTATGGTGTCTTTGCCAATGGCGGTTACCTGTGCTTTTACTGTTCCATCTGTTACCAGGCTGCCGCCAATGAGCGCATCTTTTTTTGCTTTGTTCACCGGCTTGCTTTCTCCTGTCAATAGTGCTTCATTCACATGAACATCACCCCATAATATTTTGCAGTCTGTAGGAACCTGTTCGCCTGACTTTATTAAAATGAGATCGCCAACATGCAATTTTGTATTTTCCACAACGTAGATCAGTTCTTTGTGGTGCTCATCAAAAACGATCATATTGGCCATCACTTTTTGTTTGCCCGCCAGTTTATTTAATTCTTTTTGTGTGCTGGTAACCGACCGGTGCTCTATCCATTCGCCCAGGAAGACAAGGGTAATGATCGTTGCAGTTGTTTCATAAAAAATATAATCCATTCCAAGATCACCAATACTACCGATCAGGCTGTACACGAACGCTGCGGTGGCCCCCAGGGCGATCAGTACATTCATATTAGGTATGCCATGGCGTAAACTTTTAACAGCACTAACGCCAAAATAACTCATACCCACCAGGAAAACGGGGATGCAAATGGCAAGCTGTATCCAGGGGTTCATCAAAAAATGAATATGCCAGGGCAACATGTGCAGCATTAACACCAGGGTGAACGGCAGGCAAAAGAGGAAGCGTTGAAGATGGTTGGAGAACGACAACTGACGACGGACGACGGACCACGTAGATGTATCTGTATTTCTGTTGTCTGTCGTCAGTTGTCCGTCGTCAATAACTTTATATCCCAGGCCTTCGATCCCTTTGGCAAGCTGTTCTTTTGACCTGGTTTCATTCATCTCGAAACTTACATCTCCCCCAATAAAATTGACCTTCACGTCCTTTTGCCCTTCTTTTTTCAGGTAGCGGGTAATGGTAAGCGCACAATTGCTGCAATCCATGCCATCCACCTTCCATTCAACTTTTTCCATGGCACAAAATTATTCTTTGCAATACTTAACCGATTACTAATGAAGGAAAATATCTTTGCAACATGGAGTTAAATTTCAGGCTGGATGAGATAAAGGATGCAGCGATCAGATTTTTGTCTGCATCCGGGGGATATAAGGTCTTTGCTTTTCATGGCGAAATGGGTTCGGGTAAAACAACCTTCATACATGCATTGTGCGACGCAATGGGCGTAAAAGATACCATTACAAGCCCAACCTTTTCTATCATTAACCAGTATAATACCGCAACAGGCCAAACAGTTTATCATATGGACCTTTACCGTATAAAAGATGAAAACGAGGCCATCAATGCAGGCGTGGAGGATTGTCTTTACTCCGGTAATACCTGCTTTGTGGAATGGCCGGAGAAAGCCCCGGGGATTTTTCCGGATGATACCCTTCAAATTACCCTTACTTCTATTGATCCTAATACCAGAAAGCTGCAAATTAATTTGTAATTTGTAGCCTTTTAATGCATACTTTATGGCAACATCAAAACCTTTTGTATCTTCTTCATTTAGTTATGAAACGCTGGAAGAGACCCTTGATATAAAACCAAAAGGCACCGACCTGTTGCTGGGCATCCCAAAAGAAAATTCTTTCAGTGAGAACCGCATCGCACTTACGCCGGAAGCGGTGGGTGTAATGGTTGCCAATGGGCACAGGGTAGTGGTGGAGACGGGTGCCGGCAATGGCGCCAGTTACAAGGATAAAGACTACAGTGATGCAGGCGCAAAAATAGCCTATGACAGGAAAGAAGTCTTTGAATGTGATATACTCGTAAAAAGTGCGCCGGTAAGTGAGGCAGATTGTGAATTACTGAAACCAAATCAATACATCATATCCCCCATACACCTGGCAGCCATGAAGCGGGAGATACTGCAGAAGATGATGGATAAAAAGATCACCGCACTGAGCTTTGAGAATCTAAAGGACGACAGCGGACATAATCCCATCGTTCGAAGCATGAGCGAGATCGCGGGTAGTGCTGTAATGCTGATCGCGGGACAATATTTGAGTAAGACCAATAATGGCAAAGGCGTTTTGGTAGGCGGCATCAGCGGCATACCACCTACAAAAGTCATCATCATTGGTGCAGGTATTGTTGGTGAATATGCGGCAAGAACTGCCCTTGCAATGGGAGCCAGCGTGAAGGTTTTTGATAACAGCATATACCGGTTAAAGCGATTGCAGAATAATATCGGGGTGAGGTTATGGACCTCGGTTATTGAACCTAAGATATTGTCCAAGCAATTAAAGACCTGTGATGTTGCAGTTGGTGCACTAAGTGGTGCCGGTGGCAGAACTCCCATTGTTGTAATGGAAGAAACGGTGAGCAGCATGCGCCCCGGCAGCGTTATTGTTGATGTGAGCATTGACCATGGAGGTTGCTTTGAGACAAGTGTTGCTACCACGCATGAAAAACCTGTCTTCACCAAATACGACGTGATACATTACTGCGTGCCCAATATACCAAGCGGCTTTGCACGTACAGCCTCCCAGGCAATAAGCAACGTGTTAATGCCGCTCTTGCTGGAAACCGCGGAGGACGGTGGTGTTGACAATATCGTGTGGCATAAAATAAATATCCGCAGCGGGATCTACTTATTTAAAGGAAGCCTTACCAACTTTTACCTGAGCGAAAGGTTTGACCTGAAGTATACTGATCTGAATTTACTGATAGCGAGTAAGAGGTAAGTTTTACCGGTTTCTTATTTATACTTTCCGATCTCTATTACTTCTTCGCAAAAATCATATTCCTGCTTATCATTGCTGCTTACGATCACCAGTTTGTTCCTGGCATAGTTCTTAATGAGATCATGGTATATGGCAATGCCATCAGCATCCAGGTTAGTAGCCGGTTCATCCAATAAGAGAACAGGGGTATCGCTGAAAAATGCCTGTGCAAGCTTTAATCTTTGTTTCATACCGCTGCTGAAATAACGCAGCTGTTTGTTTGCTGCATTTTCCAATCCAACGGTTTGCAGCATGTCTGCAACAGAAATATTATTAATGAAGGGTTTGAAGCGGGAATGAAATTCCAGCATTTCTGTAGTGGTCATTTCTTCTATCAATTCTAAATAAGGGGCTGCGATGGAGATGTGCCGGTAGCAATTGATGTCGGATACCGGATGCTGGATATTGGATGCTGGATGCTGACTGTTTGCAGTTATGGATCGATCCGGTACCAAGGATCCGGTATCATCTTTTATGTATTCTATCTTACCTTCATTATGAAGTATTGCTCCCGCAATAACCTGCAACAGCGTTGATTTACCCGATCCATTCGGCCCGGTGATCGCATATCTTTTTCCAAAATTAAATTCGTAGCTGCAATTACGGAAGATCCACTCCCTGTTATAACGTTTGCCTACATTTTGCAAACTAATCTTCATCACTCTCCTCTTTGGTGAACTGCTTGAGGATACCTCTTTCACTTCCTTTGATAAAAGAAATGATCGCGGTTTTTTCAGCGCTCACGGGAAGTTTTTGTTCAATGAATTCAAGCGCCTGGGTAATATTCAAACCCTTATTGTAGATATTGCGGTAGATCTCGAGTATCTCATTCACGGTCTCTTTGGTAAAGCCCCTGCGCTGGAGGCCAACAGAGTTGACGCCTATATAACTCAAAGGAATACGTCCTGCCTTGATAAAAGGCGGAACATCTTTTTTAATAACGGTATGCCCTGCAATATAGGTATGTGCCCCGATACGGGTGAACTGCGGTGCGCCTGCCATACCGCCAAGGATAGCATAATCGCCTACTTCTACGTGGCCTGCCAGCTGTACTGCATTAGCAAGTATAACGTGATCGCCCAATACACAATCATGCGCAACGTGTGCATAGGCCATCAGTAAGCAATGATTGCCTATAACGGTTTTCCAGCGGTCCTTAGTGCCGCGGTTAATGGTTACACATTCTCTTATGGTTGTATGATCACCAATTTCAACCGTTGTTTTTTCGCCCACGAATTTCAGATCCTGCGGAACAGCGCCTATGACAGCACCCGGGTAAATAAGACAGCTCTTTCCTATAATAGTTCCTTCCATGATCACTGCGTTGGACATGATATGTGTGTCGTCACCTATCTTAACGGCATCATGTATCACGGCAAAAGGATCTACCTTAACATTGTTTCCCAGTACAGCGCCGGGGTTTATATATGCAAGTGGGCTAATCATACCTGGGGTTTGGTTCTTTTTACAATTTGTGCAACCAACACGGCTTCGGTTGCGAGTTTATCACCTACATAAATCGTTCCTTTCATTTCGCAGATCCCGCGGCGTATCGGCGAGAGTAATTCCATCTTCAATATCATGGTATCGCCGGGCACTACTTTTT
>DATHEH010000441.1:0-8635 GCA_035318685.1 Ferruginibacter sp. | reverse complement strand
GTTTCCCCCGTAGAAAAAGGCTCTGTTATTTTTAATGTAGGTGTCGGCATAGGAACCGAGTACAGGAACGATAACAGTTCTGCTTTCGGCACAAAAGCCGCCATTGAAGTTGGTATGTGGCAGGCAGGTCCGGGTGTTATTACTATTGGTGCCCAGGCCGGTGGCTCTTTTGCCAACAGGAGTTTTACCAACAATAATTACCGTGATTACAAGTCGAATACCTTTGTTATAGCAGCGAGATCCGCATGGCACCATGGCTGGAACATACGGGGCCTTGATACCTATGGCGGCCTATCGGGTGGCGCCGGTTTTCACCGCTATAATTATATTAATAAGGATGGCTTTAAAGTGAGCCAGAATGAAGTGATACCCGTTGTAGGCATCTTTGTCGGCGCTTCTTATTTCTTTACTCCAAAATTCGGAGTAAATATTGAAGCGGGCCATGACATCACCCAGGTACAGGGCGGTCTCGTATTTAAAATCAAATAAGCTTACCATGTTATACTATTTTTGCGCCATAGCAATTCTTCTATGGCAGCAGCAAAGGCATACATTCCCGAACGCATTTTTACCGGTGACGCCTGGCTGGAAAGGCATGCGGTAATTGTAAGAGACGAAATAATAATTGACATAATGCCTGCTGTCGATTTGGCGGCAGGTACAGAAACACAATCTTTCCCGGGCCATATCCTTGCACCTGCATTCATTGACCTGCAGATCTATGGCGCTCATGAAGAATTATTTTCTGTTCACCGCGATACAGCGTCACTTGCATTATTAAATGAATATTGCAATAATGGCGGTGCTGCATTTTGTTTACCAACGGTTGCTACCAACAAGCCGGAAGTATTTTATCAAAGTATTGATGCCATACAACTTTACTGGCAACAGGGCAGCAAAGGTATTCTTGGATTACACGCGGAAGGCCCATGGATAAGCCCTTCCAAAAGAGGCGCTCATATAGATTCATTGATCCATAGCCCCACCTTAAAAGAAGCTGAAGAACTTTTGGCATATGGGAAAGGCGTAATTAAGATGATAACCCTTGCACCGGAAGTATGCAGCCTCGGGATCATTGACCTTATCCATTCTCATGGCATAATAATTTCTGCCGGTCATAGCAACGCAACTTATGAAGAAGCCATGCAGGCTTTTGACAATGGTATCAGCGCAGTTACTCACCTGTATAATGCAATGAGCCCTTTGCAACACCGCAGTCCCGGGCTGGTTGGCGCCGCCTTTGAACACCCGAAAGTAATGGCGAGTATCATTGCGGATGGTTATCATGTTGACTATGCCGCCATACGCATTGCAAAAAAAATAATGCAGCAAAGGTTGTTTGCGATAACCGATGCAGTAACCAGCACAACCGAAGGATATTACCAACACCAGGCAGATGGAGATAAATATGTAGCAGGCAATATCCTCAGCGGCTCTGCACTCAGCATGTATAAAGCATTACAAAACCTGGTGAACCATGCGGGTATTGACCTGGCCGAAGCATTGCGCATGTGCAGCCTCTACCCTGCGCAGCTGATGCGGATGGATGATGAACTCGGAAGGATCGTTAAAGGGTTCAAAGCAAAAATGGTTTTGCTGCCCGAAACATTGGATGGGACAGAAGTTCAGCTCATCAATTAATCTCCCAGTTTTTTTGAACCACATAGGAACATAGGTAGACAGGGAAAACATAGCAAACCCGTGGTTCGTGAGGACACGAACCGGGGCGTGGGGCACATTAGAAATAACATAGCTGAACTATGTTTTCTAGGCTCCTATGTGGTTCAAATAACTTACTAAATCGTACTTGCATCTCTGCCCGAAAAGAATTAAATTTATACAAGTTCTTTTCTTCACGCTAAAATCATCGTTATGACGCTCCTCGAAAAATTTGAGTATTGGGGTGACAGGCATCACCCAAAATGGCTGGATTTTATTCGTATAGCTTTAGGTGTCTTTCTTTGTTACAAGGGCATCGACTTCCTGCGAAACACCAGTTCCCTTATCAGCCTCATGGAACTACGATCGCCATTTAGTGGATTTGTAATTATCTTATTGGGACATTATGTGGCATTTGCACATGTCATAGGCGGGTTCTTTTTAACCATCGGTATGTTTACCCGTGCTGCCTGCCTTATACAAATTCCCATACTGCTCGGTGCGATCATCTTTATAAACACCAGTGCCGGCAGGGATACCTTCAGTCCTTATTCCGAATTATTCCTTTCTATAATTGTATTGCTCCTGCTCATTTATTTTTTAATAGTCGGCAACGGCCCGCTTTCTGTAAAAATGCCGCCGGAAGAACACCAGGAAGAACATGATGATTATATCAGGAAGGTGAGAGAAGGGAATAGAAAATGATTTGATGATTTGGTGATTTGAAGATGAGGAACCAAAAAGTGAACCCTGGTAATTTTTCAGTCAGGCATTATAAATGTTTGACTCTTTGAATTAAAGAAATCATCAAATCATCAAATCACCAAATTAGCGCAGCAGTTCATCCAGCAAAGCAGGAAGTTTCTTCGATGAAGGGTTGGGTGCATTCATATCAACCACTTTAAAATTCTTATCTATTAAAAGCACTCTGGGGATACTTACAATATTATAAGCGCCAAGTTTATTCCTGTTGATCAGCCATTGATGGCCGGTAGCTTTTCGTTTTTCAATACTGGCTTTCCATAATGTTGTATTATCATCAATGGATAAGGAAACAAATGCAATTCCAGGGTTGTTCTTATACTTTTCTTTTAAGGTTTCATAATGCGGCATCTCTTCCATGCAGGGTCCGCACCAGGTAGCCCAAAGATCAACATAAATGACCTTACCCTTAAGGCTGCTAAGTGAAACCTGCTTTCCGTTCATATCGGTCGTGGTAAAATCAACGGCGATGTCTCCCTTACCGAATTTTAATAATACCGCCAGCGATTTATTCAGCGCATTTTTATATTCAGCAGTTTTGATATTTTGAATGCCTGTTTTAAACCCGGCAAGTAATAGTTTGTCGCTTACTTTCTTCATGGCATCAATTTGCCCGGTTGCTTCTATCCAGTCTTTGATCTGTTGCAGGTCATTCAAATTCCCCTGCTGGTAAACAAGCGTATCAGCAAGGTCGCGATAAACAACCAACTTCATCAGCGATGGATCAACAAAAGTATTGCTGTATCGCTTTACATATGGTTGTATCAAGACGGCATATTCATCTCCATAAATTTTCATCTGAACAGAATCCTTTCTTATTGCTTTTGGCCTGTAAAACGAGATCTGTCCTGCAAGCAGGCTGTTGATGATATCCGCCCTGATCCTTCCTGTTTCCAGCCTTTTGAATTCCGCAGTTATATTTTTAACGCTGTCCAGTTGTTTTTTCCTGTACCCTCCTGCCTGGATAATATGATCTATCGTTTGCTGCGGCGTTGGTTGCGCCTTGCTGCCCGCTTCTATATACGATCCTCCTTTAGGAAAGGGCGTTTGTCGCAGGAACATATTCGCTTCGCTTCCCTTTCCTTTAAATTCTGCAATAAGCGGGTTATTATAATCAATAACAATATCAAGGTCATCACCGGGTGTGAGGTATAATATATTGCGGCCGATGCGGAAATAGTTTGGGGAACTTAAAGGGAACTTTATCTCAAAGTCACCAAAACCCGGTTCGGGAATGATAAGCCGGTCAGACGTTGGCGGCAACAGGTATTGAAATTCCGACATATCCTGTACTTCCACCTGGCTGCTGAAGTTCAGCAATATTCCTTTGAGCTTAACGTATTTAGTCTGTTGCGCATTTGCCAGGCCGCAAATGAAAAAACAAAAACAAATAAGAAAAAATAATTTTTTGTTCATAAGTTATGATAAGATATAAATATACAAAGTTCCTGTATAGCAACAATTAGCCGTTAATAGTTATTAAGGTCTGGTTAATTACTTAAACTTTCAAACAAGTTAGCATAGATTTTGCGGCATTTTCAAACTCAAAACAAAAACCTGCAAATGCAAAATCTACAGGGGCTGGAGACGAAAGTGTTAATTGATATGCTTGCGCTCTATACAGAAGATTATACAAGGATGATCTCCGGCAATGACAGAACTGAAGCCTTTGAAAAATGTAGAGAAGCTATGCTCCTGCTCCAGGCCGAACTTAATTCGCGGAACCAGCCCGCAGGCAATACCAGCATCTCCGATTCGGATATAGCATTTACTCCAGGAACTAATTGATCACCGGGTAAGCCTTCCACAAAAGTTTATAGTTTGGATCAGTCATCATTTCCGTTACCTCTCCTTTTACCGGCAATACAATACTCGTCTTTCTTTTCTGCACGGTCACTGTCTTTAAAATATTCCCATTCGCTGTTTTTAGTTCTAACTCCAGTGGAAAACTAAATAAGGATGGCTGTTTTTGTTCCACTACAATGATAACATTCCTTTTAGCGGCATTATACTTCCATGTTGTTGCAAGAATTGGAGTACCAGGTTTATAGAGCCATTGATTAAAAAAAGGCTTCAGGTTTTTCTTAACCACCATCTCTGCGGTAGCGACAAAATCAGCCGAGGAAGAATTCTTACCGGCGAATTTTCTATAATGTTCCCTGATGATATTTTTAAATGCCCTGTCACCAACCGTATTGCGCAACATGTGTAATATCCAGCCGCCCTTCTGGTATGAATTGGCATTGAGTAGCCGCATATAATTAGAGGAAGTATCTACAACAGGTAAGGTTGACTTCTCTGCAAAGCTATTTACAACAGATCGCTGTTCATCCAGCCTGCGGTTCATACTATCGGTACCATATTTTGATTCTATATACACATCCGTTAAGTAAGTAGCAAAACCCTCGCTCAGCCAGAGGTGTTTGAAATCCGTTTCGGTAACCATATCGCCAAACCACTGGTGAACGATCTCGTGCGCCAGCAGGTCTTCCAGGCCACCCCCGCCCGTAACTGATTTTTCATAATAGAAAATGGCGCCTGCATTTTCCATGCCCCCAAAGATGGTTTTGGATTGTACGTTGGCCAGTTTTTTATACGGGTAAGGCCCGATATAATCAATATAATATAACAGGATGTCTTTTGCCGGTGCATAATCTTTAAAGCCCTTATCCTTTTCTTCTGCATATACCCAACTCGTTACCGGTATATTACCTGCATAAGCCGGTTCACTAACGGCAAAATCGGCAGCACCAATCACCATCACTTTTGTTGGCAGCGGCACGTCTTCTTTCCAGTGTGTGCGTTTGCTGCTGTCATTCAGCAAACGTTCTTCTACTTTAATACCATTACTTACGATGCTGAAATGCTTTGGCGCCGTAATGAGAAATTCGACGCTTGCTTTATCTGCAGGAATATCATTGCAGGGGAGCCAGTGATGTGCACGGTTGGGCCAGTTATCACCGAAGAAAGTTCTTTTATTGAAAATACTTTTGCCGATGACGAGGCCATCGGAGGGAATGCCCATGTATTCTACAGTAAATACCTGGTTGTTTCCTGCTTTTGCAGCGGCGGTTAATTGCAGCCTTAACTTACCATTACTGTGCCGGAAAGAAACCGGCGTGCCGGCTTCCTTAACACTTACTACCATCATCCCTTTTCCTGTACTGTCTACATTGCCAAGATCAAGATGGAATATGGAAGCATTCTCTAAAAACTTAAGGCTTACTGTTGCCCGGCCCCTGATGGTATCAGTATGATCTGAGAGTATAAGCTCAAAACGGTAATGCTGTACATCAATATTGGTAGTGTTCTGGCCATATATGTTGCTATATGCGAACAATACGATCAGAACAGTTATTTTGATCCTTGCCATGGAGTATTTTTTATGAATTTAATGAAAACAAATGAGGATGCAGAAATGCTTTTTTGAACCACATAGGAACATAGGAGCATAGAAAACACAAGGCAGCGAACCTGCTAATTTTCTATGCTCCTATGTGGTTCAATATCTTCTTATACATGTCATAAAAAAAACTAAGCCCCACTCACGGAGGGCTTAGTCGTTACTTTCCTGATATTCCTTTCGCCGGAATTACCCGGATCAAGTTCAAAGGGTTTATTTCTCAGATCGCTCTTAGTAATCTCCCCTGTACAGGAACGCGAACATATTTAACACATTAAATTATCGTGCCGTCTTTTTTCAAATAAAGCTTCATTCTTTCATGAGAAAATAATTTCTCAATAGTGGATAGTGAGTAATTATTTCCCTGCCCGTTCCCGAACAGGCTTCGGCAAGCCCAGGCTGACAACCCGTTTAAATATACCTTAAGAATCCATAAATAACCGTCAGCGCAATTACGCCATAGCCTATTCTTCTTACCACAACTATCCTGCTTTCCAGTTTTGGATGGTCCTCCCTGATCAATATCTGCGGGATGGAAATGGCCATCACTGCAAAAGCAAAGGGCAGAAGAACATCTAAATATCCCATCATTAATTTTTTACGGTTTCCACTTCCAGCAACCTGTACATTTCATCCAGCTTGGGCGAAAGTATGATCTCGGTCCTCCTGTTCCTTGCACGGCCATCAACATTGGCATTGGTATCAACGGGATCATAATAACTATGCCCTGATGCTATCACCCGTACAGGATCAACTTTGTAATTATCCACCAGTATCCTAACGATAGAATTCGACCTTGCTGTACTGAGTTCCCAGTTATCCTTATATTTTCCCCGGATAGGAATGCTGTCTGTATGCCCTTCGATATTAACCGCCACGTCCTGGTTAAGATTCAGTACTGCAGCCAGTTTCGAAAGGGCGTCAACTCCCTTGGGATTTACCACGGCACTGCCTGAAGGAAATAAAAGGTTCTCCGAAAGGCTTACATACACCTTCCCGTTCTTTTGTATCACGGTAAGCTCATTGGAATTAAATCCTTTCAGCGCTTCGGTCATTTTATCTTTTAATAACCGTGACTGCACTCTTTGCTGTTCCAGTAAATTCTGCAATTGCAGCAACCTGCGCTGTTCTCTTTGCAATTCTTCCTGGGTCTTGCTCAATTGATTTTGTTGTGTTGCCGTTTGTTGCCCCAGTTGCCCGTTCTGGTTATTCAACGCGGCGATATCTTTATTGAGCCTGTCGATATTTGCCTGCAGCTTATCTATATTTTCCTGCTGCACGTTTGCACTGTTAACCAGTCGCTGGTTGTCTGCCCGAAGGCCTGTAGCTTCCATCTGCGATTTCCTCAATTCCTTTTGAGAAACACATGACGGCAATACGGCCGCCGCAATGATCACAATTACGAGGTATTTTTTCATAGTTACATTTTTTTTTAAGTATTAAAAAAATTGTGCCAAACCAGGCGAACGTTTGGGGATTAATGTTTCACCAATACAACGTCCTGTTATACCTATACCGGTCATACAATTTGTCCTTATAACATTTTCCTGCATTCCGCAGTACACGCCTCACATGCCTGAGCACATTCCCTGCAATGTTCATTATCATGCCTGGAACATTCCACGGCACAGGCTTCGCAAACCTCTGCACAAATGCTGCAAATATCTTTAGCCCTCTTACTTCCCAGACTCATCAGTTCTGCTGCCGCATAACAAATGGCGGCGCATTCCATATCCTGTTCTATACAACCTGCCATCATCTGCACGTCCTCTTCCTGCGTGCATGATGAAGCGCAATGATTACAGATCGCTGCACATTTCAAACATGCTTCTATGCAGGTTCTGTATGTATGGTAGCCTTTCATGGTAGTTAATTTTTTTATTAATCCAATACTAAACCTTTTCCAAAACACCTTGTGTTTAACCTGTTTTCATTCGCCCGTTTTATTTATGCCAGATTCTTTTCCAATTTATCAAAAGATGATTGCCAGCCTTTGATACACTCGTCCGCCATTTCAACCGGCAGGCCTTCATGTCTGAGGGTCATATTTGTTTTATCAGCCACTTCTTCAAAAGATACTGATACCAGTAACTCTGGAGCCCAATCCCCGCCCATACCATAATCTGAAGGCGGCACGCGGTTTCCATTCCCGTCTGCAAAATGATCCGTATAAACTATTTTTTTCTGAGGTACGATAACCCTGAACTCTCCTCCCGACCAGATCTTTTTCCCGTCGGCTCCCATCATGGAATTTAAATATTTACCGCCCTCCCTGAAGTCCATCGTACAATCAGGGCAGGTATATCCTTCGGGACCCCACCATTTTTTACAACTTTCGGGTTCTGTCCATGCCCTCCAGAGCTTATCAATGGGAAGGTTGAATGTTCTGTTGATCGTTATTGTTCTTTGTCCCGTTGGGGTGAGAACATCAGTATTTGTTGACATAATATTGAGTTTAGTTAAAAAATAAATAGCGGTACGCATACCGTCTGCGTACCTGGTCTTTTCTTTAAAAATAAAGGAGAACAAAAATTAGTCCGAAAGCTTATTGATTGAATACCAGTGCCCACAGATAATCTTGGGGAATGAAATACATGGTGACTGGCGAGATCAGTCCCGGTGAATCCTCAGATCTAACGTCATTGATTCAGCTGAGATGGGGAAAAATACCATTAGGCAATCTTTCCATGCGTGTAAAAGAAAAACCTTCAGCAACGAAGGTTTTCCGGGAATACTGTGGGATGGTTAGCTACCGCCCTGTTTTCAAAAGAATAAGTAGTTAGTTTTTCGGGGTAAGGATCTTTCACTTAA
>DATHEH010000440.1:0-7550 GCA_035318685.1 Ferruginibacter sp. | reverse complement strand
AGTTGTTGGCGGGTTGGTGGGCATACCTGAAATATTTGTTCATGGCGGCCACCGCCTGGAAGCATTTTTATCTCCTGTGTTTGCTCAGAGTAATGCGATAGCTGCTAAACATCACCTCTCTCATTCAACAGAATACATGTTGATGGGTATCTCTGTTGCCGTTGCACTGGCTGCACTGGTTTATGCCTGGAACAAATTCAGCAAATATCAAAAGACAACAAATGAAGAGACCGGCCTGGGTAAAGTGCTGGAAAATAAATGGTATGTTGATGAGTTGTACGATGCTATAATTGTAAAACCAATGTTATCACTCGCCAAATACTTTAATAATATCATTGAACGAAAAGGTATTGATGGTTTTGTGAATGGAGTAGGTAAGGCAGTTAGTTACAGCAGCCGGCAGATCCGCCTTGTACAATCGGGACAGGTTGGCGCTTACATATTTATGATGGTACTTGGCATTTTAGTCTTTTTTATCATTCAATTGTTTTTGTAATCAGAAGATATGGACCCTAAAAATATTTGGATAACATTCCCGGAGTTACTCACCTGGTTGCCTTTAATAGCCGGGCTGATAGCTTTTACCATAAGAAAGGAGAGAAGCGTAAAACTATGGGCACTCGGGGCATCCATTATTACGTTGGGTGTCTCTGTAGTGAGTTTGTTCTATACCGACAATGTAAAATACCTGCACATTAATAATGTAAGTTATTTCTGGTTGAAATACCTGGGCAGCAATCTTAGCCTGGGCCTTGATGGTATGGGATACCTCCTTACTGCTTTAACAGCAGTTGCATTTCCCATTATATTTATTGCCACACATAAAACATCTTATAAAAATGCAAATGCATTTTATGGATTAATGTTACTCACGCAATCAGGCTTAATGGGCGTGTTCAGTGCAATGGATGTATTGATCTTTTATTTCTTCTGGGAGCTTGCTGTTATACCTGCCTATTTTTTATGCAGTCGCTGGGGTGGTGAGAGAAGGATACAGGCTACTTTCAAATTCTTTGTATATACTTTCACGGGATCTTTATTAATGCTGGTTGGGATCATCTATGTATATATGCATACCAACGGAACGCAGTTCTCAGACCATTCATTTGCAATGAATGCATTTTATGGTGTACAGCTTTCTGTTGAACAACAGTGCTGGTTATTCTGGTTATTCTTTATTGCTTTTGCCATCAAGATGCCCGTATTCCCTTTTCATACCTGGCAGCCCGATACGTATGAGCAGGCACCAACCGCCACCACCATGGTATTGAGCGGGGTGATGGTAAAAATGGGTGTGTTCGCGGTGATACGCTGGATACTCCCCATCTTTCCTGCAGCTGTTGTCAGGTTTGATAATATTGTGATCATACTTTCAGTGACCGGTATGATCTACGCAAGTCTAATTGCTATTAAACAGGATGACCTCAAACGTTTTGTTGCCTACTCCTCCATAGCACATATTGGTTTGATGTGTGCGACCATCTTTGCAACTAGTGCTATAGGCTTGCAGGGCGTAATGATCCAGATGTTCAGTCATGGTATCAACATCATTGGTATGTGGATCGTGGTTGACCTGATAGAAAAACAAACCGGTACAAGAAAAATATCTGAGCTGGGAGGCATAGCCCATAAAGTGCCTGCCCTTACCATTTTCCTCGTGGTGATCGCGTTAGCAAATATTGCTTTGCCACTCACGAATGCTTTTGTAGGAGAGTTCATGATGTTCAGCGGTTTATTTGAATTCAGCATTTTGTATACGGCTATTGCCGGGTTAAGTATCATACTTGCCGCGGTATATACATTGAACATGGTGCAAAAGGTTTTTTATGGTGAAGCTAATTCCATAACGGAAAAGATGCAGGAGATCTCGTTTAATCAAAAAATGATCTTAAGTGTTTTGGTAATATTCATTTTTACTTTTGGAATATTTCCGCAACCACTTTTTGATCTTACAAAAGATACGGTAACAGCTATATTAACAAGATTTAAATAACAAGATCAATTTCCGCCGGATGGCGAACAGGATATGAACGCAATAATATTAACAGGAATATGGGGTGTGCTGATGATGCTGGGCGGAGCTTTTATAAAAAGTAAGAGCACGCCAAAGTACATAGCGATCTTCGGGTTGGTCTTAAGTCTTATCGCCAATTTTATTGAACTGAGAACAGGCAGCCCCTTCTTTAATATTGACGTAAAAGAAATGCTGGTTGTAAACAGTTTTAATTTGACTTTTTTAACTGTTGCACTGGCCTGCACCCTTCTTTTGTTTTTATTGAACGGAAGGGATTTTGAAAAAGTGGGAGAAAGTGTGTCTGAATATTTTGCGCTAATATTTTTTGTGTTGTGTGGGGTATGCATATCCGCTACTTTCAATACCTTACTGATGCTGTTCATCGGGATCGAGATCGTTTCTATTCCACTCTATATCTTGACCGGCAGTGATAAAAGAAACCTTAAAAGCAATGAAGCAGCCCTGAAATATTTTTTAATGGGCTCTTTCTCCACCGGTATCATGCTGATGGGTATTGCATTTGTTTACGGCGGTAATGAAGCCGGCTCATTCTATATCAATAATATCGGGCTGGGTATTGATGTTATGCCCGCCATGATAGCGGCAGGTTTGGTAATGTTGCTGGTATCAATGGCGTTTAAAGTATCTGCGGCCCCCTTCCATTTCTGGACGCCCGACGTGTATGACGGCGCACCTACTGTTTTTACTTCTTTCATGGCAACAATAGTAAAAGTAGCCGCATTCTTTGCATTTGCCAGGCTGTTTGAAAATGCTTTTGGGTCCATACATGATCAATGGCAAAAACTCATCGTTGTACTTATTGCTGCTACTTTATTAATAGGAAACCTTACGGCCGTATTCCAGCAAAGTGTAAAAAGGATGCTGGCTTATTCCAGTATTGCACAGGCAGGTTTTATGTTGTTCGCCTTATTTGCATTGAACAATCTTGCCAAAGAAGGTCTGGTACTTTATGCTGCGGCTTACAGCCTCGCAAGCATTGGCATCTTTGCCATCTTAATTAAAATGAGGGATCACACGATAGATGGCTTTAATGGTCTTGCCAAACAACAACCCGTATTGGCAGCTACCGGTACTATCTTTCTTTTATCACTTACAGGTATACCGCTTACCGCCGGCTTCCAGAGTAAATTCTTTATGCTAATGGCTGCGGTGCAAAACGGCCATCATATCTGGCTGGTGATAGTAGCTGTTCTGTGTGCTGCAATAAGCGCTTATTATTATTTCAGGGTGATACAGGCCATGTATTTTAAAGAAGGCCCGGAAGAGCCAAACAAGGTTTGGGATATAACTCCTTCTTTTAAGATATTGCTGGTCATTACTGCCATATTGATAATCGTCCTGGGTATGTTCCCTAATTTGCTCACAGACTGGATATATTTTTAACCGATGGCCCGCCGTTTATAAAGTTTCAGCCATAATTCTTTGCGGTTGTTATAACTTTAGGAAGAGAAAATAAAATAATGACCTTTAAAGATACACTTGCACTCTCCTGGCGTAACATTGCCGGAAATAAATTACGCACCGCGATCACAGTCGCTATCATTGCACTGGGTATTTTTGCCTTGATATTGATCATCACAGCAATCACAGCAGCAAGCAATAGTCTTGTCACCAGTTTCTCTTCAATGGGCGCCAACTCATTCAGTATGCGCTTCAAGGAAAGGAATATCCGTATTGGTGGCGGAAGGCAGAGTAATACGGTTAAAAAAAGCAAATCATCACTAAAGGAACGAAAATCTAATACAGGTAAGGTCATTACTTATAAAGAGGCCCGGGCTTTTAAGGAGCGTTATCTTTTCCCGGCCAAGGTGAGCCTGGCTATGGGAGGACCCAGGAACATAGTAGTAAATAATGACCGTAAAAAAACCAACCCGGATGTTATGATCTTAAGCGGGGATGAAAATTATCTTGAACTGAATGGTTATAAGATCGCCTATGGACGAAACATTACGCCAACTGATGTGGAAACGGGCAGAAGCATTTGTTTATTGGGAAGTGGGGTTGCAAAGAAACTATACCCGGATAACCCGGCAAAAGCGATAGACCAGGTAGTGAGTGTGAATCATGTTCCTTACCGTGTTATTGGTGTGCTGGAGGACAAGAGTTCAAGCGCTTTCTTTAATACGAGTAAAATAGTATTCACTTCCTATAATAATATCAGGCGCTTGTATTCCTCACCAAATACTTCCTTTAATGTTGGTGTAATGGTTAGTGATCTTAAAATGATGGATGCTGCCATTGGAGAAGCAAAAGGCACATTCAGGCCGATCAGGAAACTGGATGTAAAGGAAGAGGATAATTTTTATATTGATAAAAGCGACAGCATAGCAGAGGCCTTGTTGACCAACCTTGGTTTTTTGGAAAAAGGAACGATAGGCATTGCTTTTATCACCCTGATAGGAGCAGCGATCGGGCTAATGAATATTATGCTGGTGGCTGTTAATGAACGTACTAAAGAAATTGGCCTGGCAAAAGCCCTCGGCAGCAGGAGTAAAGATATCAGGGCCCAGTTCTTATGGGAGTCTATATTGATCAGTTTGCTGGGCGCCATAGTTGGTATCATTTCAGGCATATTGCTGGGTAATGTGGTGGCTATCTTATTAAAGACAGGTTTTGTTGTACCATGGGGCTGGGTCATTGCCGGCATATTCGTTTGCTCATTTGTAGGCTTAGCTGCCGGACTATACCCGGCTTATAAAGCTTCAAAATTAGACCCCATCGTAGCGCTGCGATATGAATAAGGTTCACTTTTTAGCGTAATTCCCTTTATTCTCATGTTGACTTTATTAATAATTTCCTCAAAAAAATTATGTAATCCGGCCTATTTATCATCGTAAAAAATAGTTAATAAAATATCATTTCGTAAGTTGTAGCTTTCAATTATTTTATTAACTTGTGGGTTCTGTTATACCATAACAGGTCACTAAAATTTGTTCAGGCATTAATTGATTTATTGAAATTGTAATCCTAAATTCATCACAAACAGAAATTTTTAACAACACTAAAAATTAGAATTTTATGGCAGACTCAACAGCAACTGTAAAACCAACAACTTCAGTACAGGCAAAAAAATCGAGCAACATCATTTCTTTACTGGCACCAGTTTTATGCTTGATCGCCGGTTACCTGATCTGGAGATTTGTGTTAGGCAATCCCGCTAATTTTGACAAACCAGGTACAGGTTGGTTTTGGCCTGATCATCATGATCCCCGTTCTGCAATGAGTAAAATGTACCTCGGTGGTATAATTGTACCTGTACTGATAGGAACTTTTCTTACCATGTGCACATTTGTTATTGAGCGTTTCATGACCATATCAAAAGCAAACGGAACAGGTAACAATGCTGATTTCATCCGCAAGGTTCAATACCAGCTTGCTAATAAAAACGTGGACGCGGCATTATCAGAATGCGATAAGCAAAAAGGATCTGTAGGCAATGTAATGAAAGCAGGTTTACACCGCTACAAAGAAATGATCTCTAATACCGAACTAAGTACAGATCAAAAAGTGATCGCTATACAAAAAGAGGTTGAAGAAGCTACATCACTCGAACTTCCGATGCTTGAAAAAAATCTTGTTTTCCTTTCCACTATTGCAACGCTGGCAACCCTGATCGGTTTATTAGGAACGGTAATAGGGATGATCCGTGCATTTAGTGCCTTGGGAGCCGACAGTGGAGGAACAGCTTCTGCACAAGCCCTGTCCGTAGGTATCTCTGAAGCATTGTACAATACAGCATTGGGTATCGGTACATCGGCTTTTGCCATCATGTTCTATAATATATTCACCACTAAGATCGATGGAATTACATATGGCATTGATGAATCAGGTTTCACTTTAACACAAACTTTTGCTTCCCTGTACAAATAATTGTATGGATTGAGCAAAGATTTGAATCTTAAAATTGCTGCAAAGCTTTTGCTGAGTAGTTAAGAAGTTTAAAAACAGACAACCATGCCAAAAATTAAAATACCACGAAAGAGTACGATCGTTGATATGACGGCGATGTGTGATGTGGCTTTTCTGTTGTTGACATTTTTCATATTGGCAACAAAACAAAAACCACCGGAAGTACTGGCAGTAGCGCCACCATCATCGGTATCCAGTAAAGCAGCGCCTGATAAATCCATATTAATAACCCTTACCAAGGAAGGAAAGGTGTTCTTAATGTTGGGAGATGAGACAAAAAAGGCTGATATAATTGAAGATATCAACAAAACAAGAAACCTCGGGTTATCAGCCCAGGAACTTGCCAAGCTTAAAAAAACAGAATTCATCGGCCTTCCTTTGAATAAGATCAAATCAGCAATGGGTTCAACCCAGGTTATTCCTGCGAGCGCAATGGATGGCATTCCTACAGACAGTACTAATAACGAACTCACTTACTGGCTCAGAAGTGTAACCAATGTATATGCAGGCGGTAATCAAAAAGAACTGGAAAAAATGCTGCTTGTAAAAGGTGACGGCGAGACCTTGTATCCAATATTTAAAAATGTAAAAAATGCCTTTAAGGCCAATGAACTTTTTAAATTCAGGATCGTAACCGAAAGTGAGGCGGTACCTACAGGGTCAGAGTTGTACAAGACAGGCAAGACAGTAGAAAAATAATTTAATTATTAAAAAGTATTACTATGGCAGAAATGGATACTTCGTCGGGTGGTGGGCATAAAAAAGGCCCCGGCGTAAAAAAAGGAAAAAAGCTTTCTACCCGTGTTGACTTAACACCAATGGTTGACCTCGGGTTTTTATTGATCACGTTCTTCGTGTTCACCACCACAATGAGCCAGGCAACGGCCATGAACATGAATGAGCCTAAGGATGATTCCACACAGCAATTGAAAGTAAAGAATTCAGGCGCTATGACGATCCTCCTGGGCAGAGACAACAGGGTTTATTATTATTATGGCCAGTTGGAAGCGGATAAGGTGAGCGAACAATTTAAAAGTACCACTTTCAAGGAGATACGTAAGCTGATCCTTGATAAGAAGAATGCTACACCAATTGATGATCTGATGTATATCATTAAATCTGACAAGCGGTCTACGTTCAAAAATGCGATCGATATACTGGATGAAATGGCGATCTCTGCTGTAAAACCCGGTCACTATGCTGAAGTAGATATGGTACCCCTGGAACAGATGCTGATAAAACAGACAGAAGATGCCAACGGGGTTAAATAGTTTTATGGAATTGGTACAATTTTGGATCTAAATAACAAAAGAGATTACAATGGAAGCAAATAAAATTTTAAACGCCGATGTTCTTGATATCATTTTTGATGGCAAGAATAAATCCTATGGCGCTTATCAGTTACGTAAGAATTACAATAAAACGCTTACTAAAGCCCTTATTATTACGGCTTCAATCTTATTATTGATATTTATAGGTACTGTATTTGCAAATATCATCAGTTCCGACGACCAAAAAGAGTTTAACGTGATAGATACGCAAATGGCAGAAATTAAAAAAGATGAGCCACCACCACCACCACCGCCACCGCCACCACCAAAACCGC
>DATHEH010000439.1:0-2421 GCA_035318685.1 Ferruginibacter sp. | reverse complement strand
AACCCTATAGTGTAATCCTGTTAGATGAGATTGAAAAGGCGCATCCTGACGTTTTTAACGTATTATTGCAGGTATTGGACGATGGTCGGCTCACCGATAATAAGGGTCGTATGGTGAATTTTAAGAATACAATCATCATTATGACAAGTAATATGGGAAGCCATATCATACAGGATAATTTTGAAAAAGTAACCGAGGAAAATAAGGAAGAAGTGGTGGAAAGTACCAAGGCTGAAGTGATGAGTTTATTGCGGCAGACCATACGCCCGGAGTTCCTGAACCGTATTGATGAGGTGATCATGTTTGAGCCTTTAATGAAGAAGGAGATCAAAGGCATCATAAGGATACAATTGGACAACCTAAAACAACTGGTCGGGCAAACAGGCATCAATTTACAGTTCAGCGACTATGTTTTAGACTTTTTGGCGGAGAATGGTTACGATCCTCAATTTGGTGCAAGGCCCTTGAAGCGCCTGATCCAAAAAGAGATCATCAACCAGCTGAGCAGGAGGATACTGGCCGGTGACATTGATAAATCAAGGCCCGTGTTGGTAGATGTTTTTGACGGAACGGTTGTTTTCAGGAATGAAGCGGTTAAAACTGAGCCCGTAAAACAAAAAGAAAAGCAAAAAGAAAAATAAACAGAACAATATATTCATAACAGTTGTTTTAACAACAGGTAAAAAGAGAAATATTATGGCAATGAAAGTAAAAGAGGTGGTTGAGATCATTCCACCAAAAGACATTTTTGTAGGTAACCCCGATGCGTCAGTAACATTGATGGAGTTTGGCGAATATGAAAGCGAAGATTGTGCAAAAGCGAACGAAGTGGTAAAGAAATTACTGGAAGAGTTTGAAGGCAAGATAAAATTCCAGTTCCGTCATTTTCCCATGACCAAGATACATCAGCGCTCCATGAAGGCAGGTGAGGCTTCAGTAGCAGCTTCCCAGGTAGGTAAATTCTGGGAAATGCACAATATACTTTTTGACAACCGCCGTCAATTAGGGACAACCAGTCTTAAACTGTATTCCAGGGAAGCAGGTATCAGCAATAAGCATTTTCTTGATGAGCTGATCAATTCAACTTATGGCTGGCAGGTTCGTAATGACCTTAACGAAGGTATTGAAAGAGGCGTGAGAGATGTTCCTGCATTTTTTGTTAACGGCCAACCGTTTACAGGCAAACCAACTTTTGAGAATCTGAGCAGGGATATCGAACTGGCTTTAAAAAAATCAAAGAAAAAAGCTCCTGTAAAACAAAGAGCTTAATTTCAAAATAACAGGTCCCGGTTTTTTACCGGGACTTTTTTTATCCAATAACTTATTCCACTTCTACAGCATAGCCTACGAATTCTTTTCCGTCTATCATGATCATAATAGGGTAGGCACCATCTTCTTCAAATTTGTAAGTAAAACTAAGTGCACCGCCGCTGTATGAATAATTCATGTCTTTTACCTTGAGCTTTTTCTTTTCTCCAACCGCCATGGCAACCTTTGATATCTCCTCATTACTGTTGAGCGTATAATTGAAGTTGATACTCTTACCGGCTTTTACTTTTAATATCCCGTCATTGGGCGATAGTCTTTTTAACCCAAATTCCTGGGCGGCTACTTTTACTAATGGTAATGCATAGAAATCCCTTTTATTCTTTGGCGCACTGCCGAGCTTCCATGATTCGTTGTCGGGATAATGCTGAAGATTAAAGGTTGCCTTATCTGTAAAAAAATAGGCATCGGAATATGATTTGGTAAACGCCTTCATTTCGCCGTCGGGATAGCCACTTCCCAGGGCAGGGTCTACATAATACCAGGTATCCGGGCTTAATCCCAACTGCACTACTGCCCAGCTATGGTTGATCTCTGTTCCCTTTTGTTCAATATCCTCGGTAGTATTTTTTATAAATCCGTCAACGGTCAGGCAACGGATATCAGCGCTGCTGCACATATCCTGGAATAAACCTGCAAAGCCAATGCCAACGGCTCTGCGGGAGAGCAGCACTTCCGTAGGCGTATTTTTAGCCTTGTTATTACTGCGGGCAGCTTTAATATCATAACTGATATTATTTGCTATCCAGTAATAGATAGCCCTCGCCCTGTCTATTTTATCCTCAAATTTTTTGCTCACCACATTATTGATGGTGCCCATACTCATGCCTTGTAAGGAGCCAAGGCTTTTTACATAATCGTCAACGGCTTTAAAATCCCTGTTTTCATTTTGTGCAAATAAAATAAAAGGAATGCAGGTAAAAAGCAGTAAGATGGATCTTTTAAAAAAATAGTTCATGTATTAAAATTAAGGTTCAAAAAGTTAAAAAAAGCAAAAACGTCTATTTAAAATCAAAAAGCGTAGCGGTGAATACGCCTCTTTCCCTGTCTTTAAGAATTGCTTTCCAGTTACGATGATAGCGAATCAGGGCCGGT
>DATHEH010000438.1:0-3598 GCA_035318685.1 Ferruginibacter sp. | reverse complement strand
TTCGGATGGTGAGCCATTTATTAAAACCAGGGATGAGAAAGGGCTTGTAGGCGTTACAAAAAAAACAGCCACCATCCGTCCCGGGAATTATGGGTCGAACTTCAACATGCCCGACCCGCTGGCGCCAGTGACACCTAATGGCGTAACGGCCGCATCAGCTACCATAAGCGCAAATTTTGAAGGGCTGGGCTATACATTCGTCAATCCACCGGATCCAAATTGCGCAGTTGGGATCAACCATGTGATACAAACCATTAATAACAGTTCCAGTTCTTATTTTAAAATATGGAATAAGGCCGGCACCCAGGTACAGGCGCAAATGCTCATCAGCAGTCTTACGGGTTTACCCGGTTCGGGAGACCCGGTTGTTGTTTACGACCAGCTCGCCAACAGGTGGCTGTTAACGGAGTTTGGAAGAACACCTGCTTCTTCTTCTTTTATAAATACTTTGATCCTGGCGGTATCTGTAACTGATGATCCAACGGGCAGCTGGTATGTGTATTCTTTTATAGACAATACTTTTTTCGTTGACTATCCAAAATTCTCGGTGTGGCACAACGCCTATTATGCTGCCTCCAATGATTTTAATACGGCTGCTACCATGTACCTGGGTTCATCGGTCTATGCTTTTGACCGGGCCAAGATGCTCAACGGCGATCCTACTGCCACGGCCATAAGAACAAGGCTCACCGACCCGGGCGGAAGATATTTTTCCATGGCGCCTGTTTGCGTGGAGGGTACTACGCTTTCTTCGCAAAGCGGTTTATTTTCTTTTTTCCAGGACGACCAGTTCACCGCAAGCGGTACCGATGTAGACAGTCTTTTTATTTTTGAATTCACACCAAATTTTGCGGTACCTGCTTCATCTGTGATCGGCCCGTTTACGAAGATGGTTACTGTACCTTTTGATTCTGAAGTATGCACGGCCACAAGAGGGCAGTGCATTGTTCAGCAAGGTCCTCAACCTTCAACACTTGAGGTAGAAGACCTCACCGGGAGATTGATGCATAAAGTGATATACCGTAAATTTGGTACGCATGAATCTATAGTCGCTAATACAACAGTAGATGCCGGCGTTAACAAGGCCGGTATAAGATGGTGGGAATTGCGGAGGCCCGGCGGCAACTGGGGTATCTACCAGGAAGGCACTTATTCTCCTGATGCATTGCACCGCTGGATGGCGGGGATCTGTATGGACGGGCTTGGAAATATTGCCATGGTATATAACGTATCGGGCACAACTGCATTTCCTTCCATAAGGTTTACCGGCCGCAACCCATGCGATCCATTGGGCACAATGACATTACCCGAAACAGTTCTTATTGCCGGTACCGCGGCAAACAGCAGTACCCGCTATGGCGATTATGGAACACTTACCATTGACCCGTCCACCAACAGGGACTTTTGGTTAACAGAACAATATAATCCTGCAACTACATGGAGTACAAGAATGGGTGCATTCAGGCTTAATAACTGCACACCACTTCCTACTATTCGTTTCGACAATTCCATGGCTGCTTATAAGGAAGCTGATGCGGATATAAACTTTACCAGCTGCCTCAAATACAAAGACTATGTTGTGAACGTGGTAATAGATGCGGCTCCATCGCAGCCGGTGACCGTAACTTTTAACAGCAGTGGTTCGGCAACAAGTGGTGCAGGAAGAGACTATACCGTCACGCCTGCTTCCGTTATCCTCAACGCAGCAACACTAACGCAACCTGTTACCATCAGGATATTTAATGATGACGCTGTTGAGGGCAATGAATCATTCACGATCTCCTATACATTAAACAATGGCGGTGGCAATGCTACAGCAGATATTTACAATCAAACCTGCCTGGTGAATATCATTGACAATGACCAGGCCGCAGTCGCCTCCATAACCAATGTAAAAACATGGGGCGCTGCAAATGTAGCAACAACTACTTCTGCACCTTTTAACGGTACAGGCTATACCGACAAGAGAACACAAAATCTTTACCTCGCTACCGACATGCTTGCTGCAGGGCTTACTTCAGGCAATATCACTGAATTTGCATGGAACTTCAATTCTGCTACAGTGGCCACGTTTAATAATTTTACCATACAAATTGCTTTCACTACTGCAACAAACCTTACGGCAGGGTTCGTTAGCCCCGCGCCAACTTTTACAACTATTTTTTCAGGCAATTTTAATACTCCCGGTGTAACCGGCTGGAGAAATTTTGTACTGCCAACACCTGTAAACTGGAACGGAGCAGACAACATTATTATACAAACCTGCTATGATAATACATCTCCTTCGACGGACGTTGCCCTCCTTGGTTCAACACCCAGTGTTGTCAATTATTCAGCACTCGTTCGCGTGAACACACCCGGCGCCGGCTTAACCGTTTGTGCCAATGCAGCAGTAAATGTTTCGGCTTCAAGGCCGGATATTCGTTTGAAACTGGTGAGCCCGGTGAATCCCGTAGCAACAGTTTTGAACACATCAAAAATTGCAAACCTCGGCCCGAATGAAGACGTTTATTTTTATGACGGAACAGGAAAGGTGATGGCCCGCATAAAAAACCTTACCGCATTTGATTACGGGTGCACACAGGTGCAGGTTGATAGGGCCGGCACGGGTTCAGGCCAGTTCTGGAATACCAACCCCGGGGATTACCTCGCTTCAAAATCTTACAGGGTGATACCCACCAATAATACCGCAACGGGCCATTACCAGTTAACCCTTTACTACGCCATGGGTGAAGTTACCGGCTGGCAAAGCGCTACCACACAAGCCTGGGCCAATGCACAAATGGTTAAGATATCCAATGGGTTCTATATCCCTGATGTGACCCCGGTTAACCAACACGTAGCAGATGTTTCGGTCATTGCGGCCACGCAGGGCAGTTATGGGTCTGATTTTACCATAACGGGCGACTTTAATAATACGGGTTTCTCAGGATTTGGTGTGGGTGTGCCATCAGCAGCTTCTCCTTTACCCGTAACCATCGTTTATTTTAATGGCTACCAGAAAAATAATTACGGCGTATTGGAATGGAGAACAACTTCTGAATACAATAACAAGGGTTTTGAAATTGAAAAAAGCTATGACGGCATTAACTTCAGTAAAATAGGTTTTGTTGATGGCGCAGGAACTTCCACTGCAATACATAATTACCTGTTCACAGATAAGACCAAATTAACCAGTATTCAATACTACCGCTTAAAGCAGGTGGACATTGATGCAAGGATAACCTATTCAAATACTGTTGTCTTAAAATCAAACAGCGGGCTGGTATTGGATCTGTTGAGCGTAACCAATCCATTTAATACTACCATAAACATACTGTTCACAAAACCTGTGACGCAGAAGATGAGTATTGAATTGTTCGACATCTCGGGTAAAAAGGTTTATGCAGCAATTAAAGAACCGGGTAACCTGAGCTTTATTGAATTCCAGGTTGATGCCAGGCTTAACAAGGGCAACTATATTCTAAAACTAAAAACAGGCGAAGACCAGTTCGTTAGAAAGCTGGTGAAATTGTAATGCTTAATAAAAAAAACACGCTGTTACACAGCGTGTTTTTTTTATGTCTTACTTAATTTTTTATTGGCCCCTGCGCAATTT
>DATHEH010000437.1:0-19695 GCA_035318685.1 Ferruginibacter sp. | reverse complement strand
TCATCTTTAAAAAGAGATGCAATAATATTTATAGCCCCATTCTCATCGGCAGCGTATTTTATGGATGCGTGAATGAGGTTATTTTCAATCGGGTTGATGAGGGCTAAGAATTTCATTTCGGCAGCTTTTACCAGGTTTGTTTTTTTACCGGTGATATGTTCCAGCACTTCCTTTACCATCTGCATCATGCAAACACCGGGTACCACGGGCTGGTTGGGAAAATGCCCTTCGAAAATTTTGTGGTTGGCATCGATCACCAGTTCGGCCCATATTTCTGTGGCGGAGAACTCTTTCCTGTTAATGGTAAAAAAATCGTTTAGCAGCATTATCTTTCTATTCGTTTTAATCCAATGGTAAAATTGAATGTTTTGTGGGATATACCAATGGTATCTGGCATGCCGTTAATATAATTCTTCATTATTGCTTCCACTATGGTCTTTTTATTGGATGCCCTTTCCATTCGCACAAGCTCATCTCCTGCGCTGTTGGTAATATAATAATTAAAGCCTTTCTTTTGAGGAAAGACATAATATATCAACCCACCTTCTGACCGCACTGAAACTGCCGCTTCATCCAGCCCCTCCATCAGGACCAGTTCAAAATCATGTCGCAGAGTTTTTAACACGGCTTTTTTGTTCATCTGCTTAATTACAGCATGAACTTTAAACTTGCCGTCAGCCGAAAATTCAAAATCAAAGAATTTAAATCCCATCTCGTTCGAAAAAACAAGGCGTGTGCTGCTGTCGGGCATTTTTTTAATGATGAGCAAGCCGCTCAGGTGATTACCCACCACATCAACCTGTGTATTGTAAAGGGCCACCGTAAAATTGGGTTTGAATTTTTTTAATGCGCTTATGTCGCCTGTTGACACCTGCATTTGTTTATATGCCGGGGAGCAGGCCAGTAACATGAAGAACAAACTACTTAATAATAAATAAAGCGTCCGGGATCGCAGCATTCAATTCTTTATTTGTGAAACGTATGAGGGAATTGTCGCCGGATACTTCCTGCATTTCAATACTTACCACAGAAAAATCCTTTTTGTCGACAACTACATTTATAGACTTGAATAATTCCTTCATTTTTTTTGTCACAGGCGACAACTCGATCAGGGAACCATTCTTATTCTCAAATACCCTGGTTTTAAAATCAGGGTTGTTAAGTGCTGTCCCCTGCATGCAATCGATCATTAGCTTGTTGATCTGCTGGAAAAGTTTATTTGATCTTGCCGATATCTTATTTTCCTTCTGCCCGTCCTTTACATAGATCTTGTCCTTGTTCAATATCATCAGGTATTGATAAGGCTGGTTATATTCCATACGCACCTGGCTCTCTTTTTTGAACCAGAACTTTCCTTTGGATACGATCTTTTCAGAAAGCATGCTCAGGTTCTTCTCCTGTACAAAATCACTTTTAATGGCCGTTATCTTTTGTGTTGCCGCAGAAAATTCTGTTTTGAATTTTGCAATGTCTGTTACAGGGGAATAACCCGGGTGCTGTGCTTTTAAAGGCAGGCCTGCAGCGAGTACCAGTAATATTATAATTATTTTACGCATAGGGGCTCAAATGTAGTAATTTATCCAGTGGGATGATGTTATAGCCCCTGGTTTTAACTTCTCTTATGAATGCGGGAAGCGCTTTGAGCGTGGCTTCACTGGTATCATGAAAAAGAAATATGGCGCCGGGTCTTATAGCATTATTGATCTTGTGCAGTAACTTATTTTCATCCTTAATGACCGTATCCAATGATCTTACACTCCATCCTACAGGCGTATAATTTCCATTTATGATCGCTTTCTTAAGATTGGGGTTGGTTACACCATATGGCGGCCTGAATAATTTTGGCTTCAGCCCCGTAACCCTTTCCATCTCCTTATCCATCTGCCTAAGGTCAGCCAGCATTTTTTTAGAGGAATACATATCGAACCAGAAATGGTGGGAATAACTATGGTTGCCGATGATATGCCCGTCATTTTTTACCTGCTTTAGCAAATGTTCATTACCGGCAATGCGGTGCCCAATACAAAAAAAAGTAGCTTTTATGTTTTCCCGTTTCAGCAAATCCAATATTCCGGGAGTGAAGTTTGCTACAGGTCCGTCATCAAAGCTGATGGCAATCTCTTTTTTATGCGTATCTGCGGAGCAAATGATCCTGATGAAAAAATTTGAGCCTACATAATAACAACCATAAAAAATAATGAGAGAATAAGCGATGAGCACTAAAGGATAAATATAAAAAGGCAGCCCGGAACGGGTATGCACGCCGATCAACACAGCAAGCAGGAGGATAAAAAAAATATTTGTATTCCTGAAGTTTAACATGCCGAGACCAATAATAAGGAATGATGTACCTGTTGGTAATGGTTATATACCAGTATCTTTTTTATCTTCTTCTCTTTCGGGCCTTTATATTCCAATATTTCAGGAACTGCGCCCGACTTAACGATATTTGCTGCCATCCACAAAGCAAAGGCTGTCGCGGTTGGATATTCCCCGGAGAGATTTTTATAGTTGATGGTCTTCTTATCCCTGAAAATATCTCCTTCCAACTCATCAAATATTTTATCCGACCCTGCATTTCCATTTCTCCCCGTTATTACCAGGTCTATATCTTCCACGCTAAGCGAATGCTTATCAAGGAAGAAAAGGATATGGCCCCGGATCTCTTTTATGCCTTCCGGCTTATAAAATGTCTTTAGTCCATCCAGTTTTGCATAATCAGTTGCAGACGGCTCATTTGCCAGTAAGAAAAAACTTGCGCCTTCGCCGGCGATGGTTCCTTTTGTACGGGAATTTAAAATGTTGAGGCTTGAATCGCTTGACCGTTTATACAAGCCCATCCTGCTTAGTATGGCATGACTATTATTGGTTATTTCATCAATGGCGCCTACCAATACATTGGATACTTCATTTTCCTGCAGTAACATCATCGCGTCCAGTAAAGCGCTTTCAAAAGAAAATCCCCGGTGAACAAATGCGTTGTTATAATTATTGCATTGCAGCATCAGGCCGATCTGTGCACCGATGGTATTGTGGGTTGATTGTATAAAAGCAGTTGGCGTAAGTAACTCTTCGTTAAACTCGACCATTTTTGTAAGAAAGGCGCCGGTATCTTCAAGACAACCATAAGCCGTACCGGTAACAATTGCACCGGGTGTTTTAACCCCCGCTTCCTGCAAGCATTCCATCGCTGCGGCCACGCCCATGCGTATGATGCGGCTCATCCTCCTGATCTGCTTTACATCAATGAATTCTTTGTAATCAGGTTCTATGCAGGCAAGGCGGTTACCGGAATAAGCAACAGGCTCCGTTAAGAACGGCGGGTGACCAAAGGTTTTCTGCGCTGATATGTTTCCTGTTGCCCGTATGTACATCGTTACACTTTAGAAAAGATCAGTGATGAGCAATTCCCTCCAAAGCCAAAAGAATTGGAAAGCACATGCTTTACTTTTATATTTTTTGAAAATTCCGTGTTTACATTAAATGGCAGGTCTTTCATTGGTGTTTGCAAACGAAGGTTGGGATAAATGATCCCGTGCTGCAATGAGAGCACAGAGAATACCGCTTCTATCCCGCCGCTGGCGCCCAGTGTATGTCCTGTAAATGTTTTGGTAGAGCTCATCTTTGGGTAATGCGGATCAAATAATCTTTTGATGGCTGTGCCTTCCGCAATATCATTGTTTTGTGTACCGGTTCCGTGGAGATTGATATAATCAATGTCTCCCGGTTCTAAACCACTTTTCTTTAATGCGCCACTCATCGCCAGGAAAGAACCTGTACCATCCGGTGATGATGCGGTTTGATGATAGGCATCATTGGCATTGCAATAGCCGCTCAGTGTTATGGTTGGTTTTGTCTTTAAAGCAGCTGCTACTTTTTCAGATACCAGTACAATATAACCTGCGCCCTCTCCAAGGTTCAGGCCCCTGCGGTTCTCGTCAAAGGGCTGGCAGAATTGTTCATCCAGGATCATGAGTGTATTAAAGCCGTTGAGTGTGAATTTAGTGAGCGAGTCTGTTCCTCCTGCAACAACCACATCAAGAATATCATTCTTTATAAGTCTTGCGCCAAAAAAAATAGAGTTGGCGGAAGAAGAGCATGCCGTGCTGATGGTGGTGATATAATCTTTGATGCCCAGCTTATCAGCAACAAGCTCGCTAACGCTTCCGCATTCATGGTTTACCACGTTACGTAATTTCCCTTTTGTATTGTCGCGAAAAAATTCGGTGAAGAATCCTTCTGTTTTATCCATGCCGCCTACTGAGTTGGCCGAAATAAAACCGGTGCGCAGGGAATTTATATTTTCAATACCGGCATTATCCATCGCTTCTTTCGCGGCGATCATACTCAATAACGCGGTGCGGCTTTTTGTATTGGGCAAACCTGCGAGTTCTGCAAGTTCATCGTTGCTCATCTTTACTTCGGCAACCGGCAGCCTGTCCCTGTGAACAGAATCAAACCAATGCATATGATCCATCCCTGCCCGGCTGTTCTCCAGGGCATCAAGACATTCAGCGACATTTTTTCCTATCGCCGAAATGATACCTGTACCGGCAACAAAAACGGGTTGATTCATTGATTATACCTTCTGTGCCTGGTGGGCAGTAATATATTCGGCCATTGTTCTTACTGAATAAAATACTTTGGGGCCTTCATCCGCATTGGAAAGCTTGATCTTATAATTTTGCTGCAGCAGCACGATCAGTTCCAGCGCATCAATAGAATCCAGGCCCAGGCCCTCTATGAATAATGGCTGGTCATCTCCGATATCTTCAGGCTTTACGTCCTGCAAATTCAACTGCGCAATGATCTGTGTTTTCAGATCCGACATTAATTTATCCATTTTCTAACTGGTATATTTTATTTAAATTCTCTTTTGTAAACAATGTTGCTTTGCCGCCTTCTCCTTTTTCGATCAAAAAGAGTGCTGTTTTATACTTATCATCCAGCAACTCCACCCAGCCGCAAACACAAGCCTGCAAGATATTATTATTAATCAGGTTACTCACATATTGTTTAATAAAATCCGCATCAAATTGCTCAAAAATAAAGAAAGCATTCTCCCCTTTGAAACCGTGCCGGATACAGATCTCACCCATTACAATATTTGGCAGTGTGTAAACAAATAATGCCGGGCTTGCGATGTCTTTAGCCGTTTCATAGTATTTCATATCGGTATCCAGGCTGGAACTTGCGTTGGACAGTACTACCCCGGTATCCTCCGGCCTGTACTTTTCTTTCGAAAAATTGTCGGCCAACAATATTTCATTTGCCAGCCAGCCCAGCTTACTAAGATTATCCATCTTATAAAACTTGGGATACTTTATTTCAAAATGCCGGTATGCCGAAAGCAGGAAGGCCGGCAGGTCAGCCTGCTTATTTTCAAATACAGCCTTTTCATTTTTATAAACAGCGTTATTACTAATGATACAGCTGGCCGTTATGTAAATATCTTCTGGCAATGATCGCAGTTTATTTTGTACTTATCGTATCCCTCAGCTCTATGAGACGGGCCAGTTTATGCAAAGCTGTTTTATGATCCCTTACATAAGGGTTATCCGTATCCCAAACATAGCCGGCCAATACCGAACATATCATGCTTTTTATTTCGGGAACCTGGTTATCAGCAAAGAATATGGTGTCCAGTGTTCCTTCATACCATGCCATTACATAAGAACGGAAAGTATTAATGCCCTGCATCATTGGCTCTGTATATTCTTTTGTCCAGTCAAGATCCTCACCGTTCAACTTACGGATGACCAGCTTTGCAGCCATCTGGCTGGAAACTGTTGCCAGCGTAACCCCCGATGAAAAAACAGGATCCAAAAACTCGGTAACATTACCTGTAAGTACAAAACCATCCCCGAAAAATTTGTCCGTGGTAGTTGACCATGATTCCAATACCCTTGGTTCAAAAACAAGTTCAACATCTTTAAACCTTTCACTCAAATAAGGTTCGTCTGCGATCAGTGCACGAAACTGTTCTTCATTTGTTCCTTTATATTCCTGGAAAAATTCAGGATCGCCAACATAGCCAAGAGACGTAATGCCATTTGAAAAAGGTATGATCCATATCCATACGCCTTTTTTATGAACAACGATGGTAATACGGTTGGGCTCATCCGCCATCGACCTTTTGGTATCAACCGTATGTGCGAACTGGGCCCTGCGTGGTGCAAGATTAGAAGGTTTGTCAAGATTGAACAGGCGTGGTATCACCCTTCCGTATCCGCTTCCGTCAACAATAAATCTTGCAGCTATCTCTGTTTTATTGCCGTTTATATCTTCAACTGTTGTTACAGAATCTGAGCCATTGAATACAATGCCTGTTACGGTAGTTTCATATTCAACCGGCACACCCATTGTTTGCACGGTATCAGCAAGCGTCTTATCAAACTCTGCTCTCGGTACCTGCCATGTCCAGTTCCAGCCCGGGGTGAACTGGTCTGCAAATAAGTAATCGCAGATCTTACCGTTCTTCACGAACTTGGCTCCGGATTTTTCCTGGAATTTTTTTTCTTTTACTGCTTCCACGAACCCCGCTTCTGTTAATGCTTCCATACAACGCGGCAATAAACTTTCGCCTATCACAAAACGCGGGAATTTGAGTTTCTCAACGATCTTCACTTTGAAGCCGGCCTTATTAATGATAGAAGCCGCAACAGTACCGGCAGGCCCGGCACCGATCACAAGCACATCTACTTTTTCTGTTTTCATCAGTATAATTTTTTATTAATTTCTTATTTTAATGTATTGTATTACGAATTGCGGTTGGTGAGGACACCAACCGCGGCCATCGCCGTGGCCGGTGTCCCACCGGCCACTCTCTTATCCCGAAATATAATTTCTCAATACTACAGGTTTCTTTTTTTACATTTCAACAAGGTCTGGCTTAACCCGATATGGTCAGTCTGTTCAATAATATCAAAACCGGCTTGTTCAATACATTTTAAAAATGTTTCAGCGCTGTACATCTGGCTGTTGCCATTTGCCAGGGCTGTAAAATAAATGGATGTCTGTTGCAGACAAAAGGCTGCTATCTCAAATTTTTGCCTGTCCCAGAACGGTTCCAATATGATCACCTGCCCGTTTTCATCCAGCGCCTCATGACATCTTTTTAAAATAGAAACGATCTCATCCTCAGAAAAACAATCCAGGAACTGGCTCATCCAGATGGCGTCGAACCCTTTAGGGAATTTAACGTTCTCATCCAGGATATTCACCGGTAAAAAAGATACACGCTCATTCAGTCCAAGTTGTTCAATTCTTTTCTTTGCAACATTCAACTGGCCCGGCAGATCCATGATAGTGATATGAATACCGGGAGCAAAATTAGAAGAAGCAATAGCCCATTTGCCGGTATTGCCGCCGATATCGAGAATATTCTTTACGCCATCTTTGTACACTTTTTCCAAAACCAGCGGAAAGGCATCATCAGAAAAGAAGTGATCAAAGGCAAACCAGCTTTTTTGTACGTGCGCAGGTAATTGCGATAAGCCTTCGTAAATGGTTTGCCATTCCCCGAATTCTTTAAGGCCTACTGCCTTGCCGGTCTTGATACTTTCTTCCAGGTGAAAAAGTCCTTTATAATTTACATCATGCACAAAATCCATATTGGTTTTTGTGAGTGGGTCATTTAAAATAAAATAGCCCGTCTTACCCAGTGTATATTTATTGTCATTCACAAGTACCAGTCCAAGGCTTAAGCCCGACTCCAGCAATACCCTTACGCCATATATGGACAGGTTGACTTTTTCTGAGATCTCTTCAATGGTCAACCCGGTTTTATCATTATCCTCTACCAGTTTTAGTATGCCGGTATTCCTGAGCACTCTTGCCGCCTGGAAAATAACGGGGCCGAATGCGATCCACTGGGCTGCTTCTTTGGCTTCGAAGGCTGACTTTTTATCTTTGGAAAAAAAATTCATGAATTAACAGATCGTTTTTGAGTTAAATAATTATTGTTTACTGAATATCACTGCCGCATTACAACCCCCGAAACCCGAAGCTGTTTTAAGGCAGTTCTTTAAAGGCGTTTTATATAATGAAGTAGCAATATTCACCGGCATTGTTACGCCCATCTCGCTAAATCCCAATGTTGGTAAAACAATATCTTCTTTCATCGAATGAAAAGAAATTATTGATTCGATCAGGCCCGCTGCGCCGAGCGTATGCCCGTAATATGCTTTCAAACTATTCACAGGAACGGTTCGCATATTGGCCATAGTAATGGCTTTTGCTTCCATCTCATCATTGTAAACAGTAGCTGTGCCATGAGCCGAAATAAGATCGATCTCCGTTGATGAAAGCCCTGCTTCTTTCATGGCATTGCCTATTGCCTGGTTCAATTCTTCACCTGTACGAGATGGCCCCGAAATATGGTTGGCATCATTACTCACTGAGCCCCCCGTAATTTTTATTCCCCTGGAGTATGCTGCATTGGAACTGAGAATAACCGTGGCGGCACCTTCGCCTAAATTGATACCGTTGCGTTTTGCATCAAATGGTTTGCACAATTCGTTGCTTACCGCCTGGAAGGATTGAAAGCCTGATAAAACAAATTTTGAAATAACATCAGCGCCCGCGATAACGGCATTTTCATATTGCCCCGAACGTATCAGCCGCATGCCCGTTATCATTGCCAGTATGCCCGAGATACATGCGTTGGAAATAATGATGGGTTGACTAACGAACCCAAAATGACCGGCAATAAGTTTTGCTGAAGTATGCAATGATATCCTTGCCTGCAGATCGCTGTTGCAGGTTTCTGTTTCCAGCAGGCTGATATTTCCTTTCGTGGAAGAAATGATGAGCACTGTTTTTTTATCCCTTGCACTTACCCCGCTGCCTGCTAATGCATCGCTGATGGAAGCGATGAGTAGTTTTTCAAATTTGGTATACCTGTTTGCGGCATCATCAATAAATTTCTCCTCCCTATCAAATAATGAAGCATAAAAGGGTTGTTCAGACATTATGATATCCTCATGCCTTTTTATGCCCGAGACCGATCTTTTGAGCTGCTCAAAATTTTCAGCGGAAGTTGAACCGAGTGGAGATAAAATATTATCTGAGCTTATAAAAATATCTGTCATAGTTTTTAAAAATCAATACTACTTCGCTTACATAAGCTACGAAGTACACGTTAAACCAGGTCCTGTTTCTTTTTCCATTCTTCAAAGAACGGCGGGTTGGATAATTGAAGAACGGAACCCTCTTTATCTAAAAAAACCTGGACAGAAGAACCTGTTGCCACCAGTTCATTCGTTGCTGCATTGAAGAGCCGGTAAGTGAATTTCATCTTTGCCGCCTCGCAGGGAATGTATTTTGTTTCTACAATTACCCGGTCTCCGTAACGCAATGAGCGCTTGTAATCACACTGTACACTTACCACGGGAATTACAAAGCCATGTTTATACACTTCGAGATAGCCAAGGCCATGCATATTGCCGAATGCTTCCCTGCCATCTTCAAAGTACCGTATATAATGGCCGTGCCAGACAATACCCAGGGGGTCGGCTTCATTAAAACGTACCAATACTTCTGTGCGGGTGCTCAATTTCTTCATAAAATATCAGCTCGAAGCGCCGTAAGTGGCTTTCCACTCTTTGTATTTTTTCTTTTTTATGTCTTCCAATGTTGCTTTAATAGGAGAAGCCCAATAATTGCGGGAGCCAAAACCCTTTGCCTTATTTTCAAAACGCTCCGACATTAATACTTTTTTTACTTTCATATCTATCAGTACTACGTACATGGAAGCATCACCCGCCTTGCCCTGTCTTTTCATGCCTTCCATTACAAATAAAAGACCTATGCCGGTTTTACCGCTGATATTGAGTCCCTTCACAACAGCATTTATATCAGCCTCCTTCAGCCTGTAAAAATCTTCTGTATTGGTAGAGGATATCTCTTCGGCATTTATTTTTTCGTTCCTTTCTCTCACTGCACCAATGTCGCTGCCCACAAAAGACTTATGGAAAGCACCGGCAATGTCAAAATTCTTAGGTTCATTTATGACCAGGCTATTGATGCTCGGGTATAATTTGTTGCGGTAATCAAATGAATTGGCATCGGGGTCATTTATCAGGCGGGCCTTAGTAAAATCCACCCCGAGGTAGATAAGTTTCATTTCACTGTTGTTGAAGAATTCATTCAGTGTTTGGGAAGCGGCGGTTTTGGAAAACCCACAAAACAACATAACGATAAAAAGCCAGCTAAGTTTGGAAACAGGTTTCATAACAATAATTTTTACTGATTTATAATATAGATCTTCATTTCGCATTGGGCCAAAACGGTTCCGTTGCAGGTGATCTTCCCGGATATAATAGAAACATCAAAAATCTGGTTTTCTATTGTAATTTCAGTTATTATTTCATCCTTTATTTTAGGGAATCCATTTACTGATAGATTTTTGATGGCTCCAATATAACCCAATCTCACCGGCTCCCCGCTGGTTTGCGAAATATAGCCTGCCCTTGCGGCCGCAGTTTGTGCGATATTTTCTACCAGGCCAGGTTCCTTAAATTCACCATTTTCAATAAAAATATTATCTGCTCTTATGCTAAAGCCCGTCCTCGTGACCTTTTCATCGAAGTGTAATAATTCATCGATCATTACAAAGGGGGGCCTTTGCGGAATGAATGATTGTATATTTTTATTTGATGTATCCATCCTTATTGCCAAAAATTATAATAATTAAACCATTGTTCAGGGTATTGCCTGGTTTTCTTTTCCATCTCTTTTGCAAAATCACCCAGCATTTCCTGTATCACAACATCCTTAACCGGGTTATTGTATTCTTTTATGGTGCTTGCAAAAAAATGATAATGCAATTTGCTTTCTTTTACCGCAAATACAAAGGATACCGGCACTTTGAAGGTAGCTGCCAGTAAGAAGGGGCCAAGGGGAAACCTTGCCTGCTCACCTAAAAAATCACAGGTCACCGTTTTATTGCCTTCCAAGAAACGGTCTGCGTGCATGCAAACCAGTTCATTCTTATTAAATGCCTCGCTTATCGCATAGATATGCGAAAGGTCATTCTTTATTACGATAATATTTACATTACGCTTACCGGTTACGCCCTCAAGATATTCCTTTATTTGTTCATGTTCCCCGTCGTACAACACAATATTGATAGGTGTTTCCAAACGTTTCAAAAGATCGCCTGCAACATCCCAGTTGCCGATATGGGCGCTGAGCAGCATGCCGCCTTTCTTCAAAGCTGCGATCTTTCTCAAATTCTCTTCGCCGTCAAAATCAAAGCTGAACTTATTTTTGATGCCTGACATCAGCACCACCTTATCAATGATGCCCTGCCCTAAAAGATAATAGTTCTTATAAAGTTTGGCGATAGACGATAGGGTTCCATAGCCGAGCCTGCGCCGGTATAGATTAAAGATTTGCTTAGAAGACTTAAAGGAGAACAGGAAAAAATATAATACCACGAACCTGAGCAGGAAGTAGGCAGGCAAAACACCAAAGTGCTGTAGTACCCATACAAAGATGCGGTACCCCAGCGGGGTGCCTTTGGACTTACCTTGCCATAAAGACATTATACCAGTTCTTTTGAATTTACCCGGGATACTACATAATCGCAAAAGTCCTGAAGGGTGGTGATGTTCAGGAAATCTTCGGGCTTAACCTTGAATGCAAAATTGCTCTCGATCACTACCACGAGGTCAATGTAATCAAGACTATCCAGGCCAAGGGTTTCTTTTAAGTTAGCTTCCGGAATAAGTTTTTCTTCGTCTACTTCAAATTCCTCTACCAGGAAATTGTGTATTTTCTCAATGATTTCTTTGTTCGTCATAACCGGTTTATTATATCAATTTTCTGATGACCAGGGAAGAGTTTGTTCCTCCAAACCCAAAAGAGTTGGACAAAAATACAACTATATTTTTTTCAATGGTACTTTTCGCGATATTCAATTTGACAGAATCTTCATCGGGGTTCTCAAAATTTATATTGGGCGCCACAAAAGAATTTTGCATCATTAACATGGAATATACGATCTCGCTGGCACCCGCCATCCAGCATTCATGGCCCGTCATGGATTTTGTTGAACTTACCAGCGGTTTATGTTCACCAAAAACCTCGTTAATGGCCCTTGCTTCACTGGCATCACCCGCAGGTGTTGATGTAGCGTGTGCATTTATATAATCAATTTCACTTGCCTGTAAACCTGCCTGTTTCATGGCCATATGAAGAGACCGGACGGGGCCGTCAACCGTTGGATTGGAGATATGGCCCCCATTTGATGAAAATCCGTAACCTATCACTTCTCCCAAAATGGGTGCGCCCCTTCTTTGTGCCGATTCCAGGCTTTCCAGTATAACTGTAGCTGCACCGCCGCTGGGGATAAGCCCGTCGCGGTCCCGGTCAAAGGGGCGGGAAGCTTTTGTTGGCGTTGATTCATGAACGGAGAAGGCAGACAAAGCATCAAAAGTGCCCATTGATAAATGGTTGATCTCCTGTGCGCCCCCGCAAACAATGCAATCCTGTAATCCTGTTTTTATGAAATGATAACCCAACCCTATGGAATGTGAGCCGCTGGCGCAGGCGGCGCTTATGGTAAAGTTGACACCCCTTAATTTAAAAATGGTGGCCAGGTTCATGGTTACGGTTGAGTTCATGGTTTGAAAAACCGCGCCGGAACCAACCAGCATCGTATCTTTTTTTTCCCTTATGATATCATTTGCTTCAATAACCGCTTTGCCGGAACTGTCGTTGCCATATAAGATGCCTATTTCATTCGCTGCAATATAATCCGCATCGATCCCGGCATTTTTTAAAGCTTCCACGGTTGCCAGGTAAGCATACTCGCCCTGTTCGGGAAGCATGATACGGGCCCTGCGATCCAGCACGCCTTTCAGGTCAGGCTTTTCCACGAAACCGGTAAGCCCTGAGCGGTATCCATATTCCTTACGCACAGGATCCATGATGATGCCCGACCTCCCTTTATATAAAGAGTCCCTTACCTCATCAAGGTTTTTTCCTATGCAGGAATAAATGCCCATGCCTGTTATAACTACTCTGTTCATATAAATAAGTAAGAAGTAAGAAGTCAAAACCTAAAACTTGAAGACTCTGCTATTTTTGGTTTTCACTTTCGACTTTTGCCTTTCATTTTATTAAGTAAGAAGTGAAAAGTTAAACCTAAGAAGCTCTTCCACTTTTTGGTTTTCACTTTTGACTTTTGCCTTTAAGAATACAATCCTCCATTAACAGAAATAACTTCAGCAGTAATATAAGCTGCTTCCCGTGACGCTAAAAATCCAACGGTATGCGCCACTTCTTCCGGGGTTCCAAACCGCTTAAGCGGAATAAGGCCCTGCAATTCTTTTTCATTCAACCCTTCGGTCATATCTGTTTTAATAAAGCCGGGGGCTACAGCATTTACGGTGATCCCCTTTCTTCCGATCTCCTGGGCAAGCGCTTTTGTTGCGCCAATGACACCGGCTTTTGCAGCTGAATAATTGGTCTGTCCGGGTAAACCCTTTAAGCCCGAAAGAGAAACAATATTGATGATCCTCCCGTATTTTTTCATCAGCATGCTGTTGACGACCAGGCGGGTTACGCTAAAAAAGCCGCCAAGACTGGTATCAATAACGCTGTCCCATTGCTCATCTTTCATCCACATCATTAAAGTATCTTCTCTTATACCGGCATTGTTAACCAATACCTCGATGATCTTTTCTTCGTTCTTTTCCATCCATCCGCCAAGGTTGGTTTTCACTTCCTCCCTGTTGGAAACATCAAACTGTATGATCTCTCCTTCAACGCCTTTTTCTTTTACCAGTGAAAGTGTATGGTTGGCTTCATCCAGGTTTGACTTATAATTTATAAGCACATTGTAGCCCATCTCTGCCATCTTAATGCAAATGGCCCTGCCAATACCTCTCGATCCTCCTGTAACTAGTGCGAATTTCATTTTCCCGGTTTTATTTTTCTTATGAAGCAACCTGTGCCGGAACAATACCCAATTTGAAAGAGATAACGGGGTCTGATTTTTCAAAATATTTCCTGATCTTTTCCAGGTCTTTGTATTTAGGCTTGTCCTCTATGAATTTGGGGAATATCTTCCTGATCTCAGTATATATTCGCAGTGTTTCAGATGATAGCCTTGCTGTGCATTCCAGGTAATCAATGGCCTGCAATACCGTCATCATCTGTATGGCCAGCACTTCAAAGGAATTATCTATTACCCTTTTTGTCATCAATGCCGCGTTACAGCCCATGCTCACAATATCCTGGTTATCGTTATTGTTGGGTATGCTGTGTACATACATCGGGAAAGACATGGTTTGATTTTCTGCAACCGTGGATGTTGCGGTGAACTGCATACCCTGCATGCCGAAGTTAAAGCCAAGAACGCCCAGGTTAACAAATGGCGGGAATTTCTGGTTAAGCTTTTCATTCAGCAGGTAATTCAATTGCCTTTCTGAAAGCATGGATAATTTAGTGATGGCTATTTTCAGCTTGTCCATTTCCTGTGCAACATAATCGCCATGAAAATTTCCGCCATGAAAGATATTCTGGTTCTCATGATCGATCACCGGGTTATCATTTACCGAGTTCAGTTCATCCACCACTACTTTCTCGGCATGGCAAATGGTATCGTAGATGGGACCCAGTATCTGCGTAACGCAGCGTAAGGAATAATATTCCTGCACCTTGTCCTGGAATACCTCCTGGTCAAGTTTTTCGGGGTTATATAAATGCTCGGAGCGGTTGCGGATCATCTTGCTGTCCTTTAAAATATCACGCAGTTGTGCTGCAACCCTGTTTTGTCCCCGGTGTTTTTTTACAATGTTCAGTTCATAAGAGTAGTGATCGTCAAATGCCTCAACGATCTCGTTGATCATTGCCGATAACATTACCGACCATTCCAGTAATTTCTGCGCCTGGATGATGTTCACCATCCCTATGCCGGTCATGGCCGAAGTACCATTTAAAATGGCCAGGCCTTCCCGTATCTGGATGTCGAGCGGTTTTATTTTGAATTTTTTGAATACCTCTGCAGTTGGCCGAACCTCGCCCTCATGCACACATTCGCCTTCGCCGATCAATACCAGTGCAAGGTGCGCCAGCTGAACCAGGTCGCCACTGGCACCCACCCCGCCGTGCTCAAAAATGCAGGGGGTTATATTTTTATTGATAAGTTCCCCGAGTAATTCTACGGTTTGGGTATGAACGCCTGAATAGCCCTGCATAAGGCTGTTGAGCCGGGCCAGCATTACGGCCTTCACCATTATCGGTGACATTAGGTTTCCGCCTCCCGAACTGTGGCTCCTGATGAGGTTATACTGTAGCTGCAACATGTTCTCCTCGCTCACCTTGTATTGGGCCATGGGGCCAAAACCGGTATTGATACCGTAGATCAGCTTATTGGAGGAGAATTTTTGCAAAAAACGGTAGTTAGTGTCCACTTTTTCAACGGTTTGCTCATCCAACACAACATTCTTTTCCTTGAACAGGATATCTGAAAAATTGTCTAAGGAAAGTGCCCTATCTCCAACATGTACCATAACCGGATTTTTTACTACGCGTATATTAGGTGACTAAACAGGTAAAATTATATTAAAGATTCCAAATTTTGGTCTTTTGTACGGCCCGGGGCTGAAGATATAAATATATTATATATTAAATTTTGTGGCAACAGGGTATTTCTTTTAAAATAAATTTTTTCTACTTTTATTTTTTAATCACTTAATAAACACCTTAACAAATGAAAGTTATTACAGGAGTTTTGGCCGCCCTGGCCATAAGTTTCAGCTCTTTAAGTGCTGATGCACAGAAAATAAAAACCACAGAGGGTGATGTCTCCGCTTTAAAAAGCGAGTCTTCAGTTAATATCGAATTTACTTACGACAACATTTCAGTAGGCAAATTCGCCAGGGAAGAAGATTATATTAAAAAGAAAACAGAAGAATATAACAGCAAAGAGCCCGGAAGAGGTGATACCTGGGCAAAAAGCTGGATCAATGACAGGCAGGCGAGATATGAGCCCAAGTTTATTGACCTTTTTACTTTAAACAGTGGTATGACCGTAAAAAAAGATGCTAAATACACAATGATATTTAAAACCAAATCAATAGAGCCGGGTTACAATATTGCTGGAGGAATGATGATAGGTGGAAGGAAAAATGCACAGGTTGATGCGGAACTATGGATAGTAGAAACAGCTGACAGGACTAAAACAGTAGCTCTAATATCAGTAGAAAATGCACCTGGTGGCACATGGGGTGGTTATGATTATGATACGGGTACCAGGATCGCAGAATCCTATGCGATCTCAGGTAAAAGGCTTGGAAAATATATCAAATAAGCTTTTCTTAAATTTATAGGTCAAAAGACTTCCTTTTGCGGGAAGTCTTTATTTTTGTCGTAACATTAACCTAAACCACAGCAATGAAGATCATTAAAGCAGCCGCGTCACTTATTGCCTTATTATTCATTTTTAATGCTTCCAATGCCCAGGAAGTTGATCTCACCAAAGGAGATCTCTCTATCTTACAAAGTGAAACAAGTATCAATTTAGAGTTCACCTATGATAAGATGACCGTAGGCGATGACGGCAAAGAGGCGGATTATATTAAAAGGAAAAGGACCGAGTTTAACGACAAAGAAAAAGGAAGCGGGGAGATATGGGCAGCCAAATGGGAACTGGACAAGAAAGAGAAATACGAACCGAAGTTCATCCTTGGCTTTACCAACCTGAGCAAAATGACGGTGAGTGCAGACGCCAAATACACGCTTATCTTTAATACCAAGGCACTGGAACCCGGTTACAGCATCGGGATCTCCAAAAAAAATGCAGGTATCGACGGCACGGTAACCATTGTTGAAACCGCCAACAGGGCAAAGAAGCTTGCCACGCTTAATGTTGAAAGGCCTGCCGAAAATAAATGGCGGGGTGCAGCTTTTGATGCAGGATCAAGAATTGCCGATGCTTATTACTTAAGCGGGCAAAAGATCGGCAAATTCATAAAATCAAATAATAAATAAGAATCACCGTTATATCTTTTAACCCTTATTAACCAACGCCGCGGTAGCGGCACAACAACTATTATGAAATATTCATTTCTCGCCGCAGTTCTGTTTGCGGCCACCTGTTCTTTTGGACAAAGTAAAAAATTCGATTTTAAACTGGGTTCAGAATATGAGCTGCCCCGGAAATCAGAAGACCTTTCATTTTTTGGCAACCAAAAAGATGGGGTTGTCAACCTGTCCCTGAAGAAAGATGAGCTGATCATTGTTCGGTTTGATTCTAAAACCATGGAACAAACAAACGAAAAGATCATCGAATTACCGGAAGCAACCAAAAATTTCAACAGCGAAATAATTACTGATTTTACAAGCAATAATTATTTCTGGGTACACAGTGACTGGGATAAAGAATCCAAAGTAGAAACGCTGTATTTTGATAAACTTGACGTTACCGGCGCAAAGTTAACAAATACCAATTCCAGGATGTTTGAAACAACAAAGCTTACAGGTGACTTAACCACTACGGGCCTTTATCAATTTAAGATCGATAATAAGTATAAGTTTAATTATGATGCCGATCACAAAAAATTGCTGGTAAGCTACCGGTTATGGCCCGAAGAGAAAAATGATAAAAAGAATTATGACGTTATTGGCCTGCAGGTTTTTGATGAGAACATGACCAAGCTATGGGGTGGGGAATTCACCATGCCTTACACCGAACAGATCATGGACAACTCTGATTTTTCCATTGATGGCAATGGCAATGCCTATATGCTGGCCAAAGTTTATGATTCAGAAAAAAGAAAGGAAAAGGATAAAGAAACAGGCGCCCCCGCTTATCATTACGAGATATTGAAATTCATGAAGGGCAATAAAAAAATAATTTCTGCACAGCTCTCCCTTGACGAATTTTTTATCCATGAAACATCGCTGATCGAAAATTTGCAGCACGAAATGCTCATTGCATGTACGTATAGTAAAAAGTCAAAGGGTACAGGAACCGATGGTGTATTCCTGGCTTCGCTGGATCAAAATAATAAAGTAGTAAAATACAAGAACGGCTATTATGAGTTCCCGCTGGCTGACCTGCAGAAGTTTGAGTCGGCAAGGAGCAAAAGGAAAATGGAAAAAAAGGAAGACAAGGATGACTATGAAGCGCCGAATTTAGTTGTGCGCAATATTGTGATCGAGGGCGATGGCAGTGTGATGATGGTGCTGGAAGAGTACTTTAAAGTGGTTCGCAGGTCATACAACAGCAGGGGGCAGGTAACCACCTACACCACCTTTTATTACGAAGATATTATTGCGGGGAAGATCAATGCAGGCGGCCAGTTTGAATGGTTACGTAAAATACCTAAAAAACAAAGGGGCTCAACTACAAGTTATTCTTACACGATAAATTATAATTTACCGGGCACCATGGGCTTTAAACTCGTGGCTGATGCAACCGGCTATTATTTTTTATACCTGGATAATAAAAAGAATATGGACATCACCGAGGACGAAGTTCCAAAATATCATGTGGATGGAGCCGGTGGCCAGGTAGTGGTATCCAAATTAGACTATGCCGGTGTTATCACTAATAAAGAATTGTTGTTTGATACAAGGGAAGAAGACGTAAGGGTTTTTCCCGCCAAATTCTCAAAGATCAATGGCAACCAGTTCATCGGCAGGGCACAGGTTAAGAAAAATGTTTTCCAGCCTTTACTGATAACCGTAAAATAATTTTCAAACTCATTGCAAATTGTAAAAAAGATCCCGGCCCGGGGTCTTTTTTGTTATATGCAGCACATTGGTCAAGCTGGTATATAGTCCATCAACCAGCTATATTAAGAAATCTATTATATAAAGAGCAGTAATAAAAACAGCTATTATTCCGTTAGGCTCCGGTACATACAAACCACAGCACCTTAAAAATCCAACCTGCTATGAGAAAGTATTCCTTATTAAAGTATAACCTTAATCCTGTATTCCTGTTCTTAATTGTGTTGACACTGCTGGTTTCCTGTAGTAAGAGCGATACAGCAGTACCGGCCAACCCTCCTCACGAAGAATTTGTAGACTACAGTGTTAACGGGGTAGCTGTAACGATCAACCGGGCCTCGGGCGGCAATATGATCCACGCAACTGATCCCTTGTATAATGATGCGGTTTACATTGAAGCAATGTCCGGTATGGGAAGCGGCATTCATTTTCGTTTTAGCGACCAGAATATCAGCGCAACAAGCACGCAGGAACTTTATCATATTATGGGTGATGTAATGAGTATACCGCTTATGCCTGCAACCCCCATCGCCGTGCGCATTACAGAATATGGCAGCATAGGCCAGTTCATCAGCGGTAGTTTCACCGGGACAGTTCATGACTTCATTACTCCTGCCAAGCCATATCTTGTTACCTGTAAATTCCGGGTGAAAAGACAGTTCTGATAAACAATAATTAGTCAACGTTCCTGCACAAAATCACCGCACCCTAAAAATCCAACCCACTATGAAAATGAAAATCGACTTTCTTTTAAAGCGTAACCTTATTCCTGCATTCCTGTTCTTAACTGTATTAACACTATTGGTTTCCTGCAGTAAGAGCGAACCGGAGACACCAGCCACTCCTCCCCGTGAACAATTTGTAGACTATACCGTAAACGGGACTGCCACATCGATTGGTCCCGCAGTTAGAGGTGTGGTATTGCATGAGACCGACCCGTTTTAC
>DATHEH010000436.1:0-7932 GCA_035318685.1 Ferruginibacter sp. | reverse complement strand
CCCCTTTTTATTAATGAAATCCCCGCCATCCACTTTTTCTTCCAGCCCCTCTACCTTTCTTTTTAAAAAACCACGGTAGTCATTGTCGGGTACGAAGCAGATCTCATAGCTCTCATTTTTTTTGGCCAGTTCGGGATAGCCAAAATCATGCGCCATCTGGCGTATGTCTTTTTTATGGTAGGTGCCCAGGGGCAGCAAAGTACGGCTCAGCAGGTCCTGCTGTAATCCCCACAGTGCATAGCTTTGATCCTTTGTATCATCAATTCCTTTACGGATAAAATATCTTCCGTTGGTATGCTGGTGAACCTGGGCATAATGACCGGTGGCAATAAAATCGCAACCCAGGGCATCGGCTCTTTTCATAAGGGCACGCCATTTAATATGGGTATTGCACATCACGCAGGGGTTGGGGGTACGGCCCGCCATATATTCTTCCACGAAGTTCTCGATAACAAAATCACCAAATTCATCGCGTATATCCAAAATAAAATGCGGGAAGCCATGCTGTACTGCCGCCTGGCGGGCATCATTAAAGCTATCCAGGTTGCAGCAGCCGGTCTCTTTTTTACCAGTCGTGCCAACACTGCTTGCATAATCCCAGGTTTTCATAGTGATGCCCACTACCTCATAACCTTCTTTATGAAGCATTAAAGCCGCCACGGTACTGTCAATACCGCCGCTCATCGCCATCAAAACCTTTCCTTTTTTACTCATTTTTTCTTCCTCTTTAAGGACCGGCAAAGATATGGAAAGTTCATGGCTAATGGTTCATGGTTCATAGTAGCGTACTGTTTATCTATGAACCATGAACTATGAACCATTTGCCAAATTGCATTAATTTGCACCCATGCAACAATACCTTAAGCTTTTAGAACATATTATTGAAAATGGTACAGATAAAGCCGACCGCACCGGAACCGGCACAAGGAGTGTTTTTGGTTACCAGATGAGGTTTAACCTGGCCGATGGCTTTCCGCTGGTTACCACAAAAAAATGTCATTTAAAAAGTATCATTTACGAATTGCTTTGGTTTTTGCAGGGAGATACCAATATCAGTTATCTCAAAGAACACAATGTAAAAATATGGGATGAGTGGGCTGATGAGAACGGCGACCTTGGCCCTGTTTACGGCAAGCAATGGCGCAGCTGGGTAGGAGCTGCTGGAGTAGAGGTTGACCAGGTGAAAGACGTCATCCATCAAATAAAAAATAATCCCGACAGTCGCCGCATGATCATCAGTGCATGGAATGTGGCCGACCTGCCAAAGATGAAGCTGATGCCCTGTCATTGCCTGTTCCAGTTCTATGTACACCCCCCCGACCCCCTAAAGGGGGAGGTTAAAGGCAAGCTCTCCTGCCAGTTATATCAGCGTTCGGCGGATGTGTTCCTGGGCGTGCCCTTTAATATCGCATCTTATGCTTTGCTCACCATGATGATCGCACAGGTTTGTAACCTGGAGCCGGGAGAATTTGTTCATTCATTCGGGGATGTGCATTTATACAGCAATCATTTTGAACAGGCCAACCTGCAATTGACAAGAGATCCCTTTCCTTTACCCACCATGAAAATTAACTCCTTGGTGAAGGATATCTTTGATTTTAAGTTTGAGGATTTCGAATTGCTGAATTACCAGTCGCACCCCGCCATAAAAGCCCCGGTAGCTGTATAAAAACGGCCCCTCACACATTATTTTGCCGGGTTTTTCGTTGTACATGGCAGAACCATGTCTTATGAAGAAAACCTTTACACTTTTATCATCCCTTTTTTGCATTTCAATCGCGATTGCACAGCCTTCACTTGATACCACGATAAAGCTGAAGGAGCAGAAGGAAAATGTGATCAAAGAAACTACCATCATCAAGGTTGAGAATTTAGGTGCAGGTATAAATACCGATAATCCCGAAATGCGTCCTACCATTTCTGCTGATGGTAACCTCCTGTTCTTTATCCGGCAGAATGATCCATCCAATATTCATTATGCTACGGTTCCAAATTCACAGGATATATGGTATTCAAAAAGAGACAGCATGGGAAAATGGTCACCGGCAAAACATTTAAGTGCCAAAGTAAATGCATCGCAATACAATGCGGTTTACTGGATATCACCCGATCTTAATACCATATTGCTGAAAGGTTCATTCATCGACGGGCAATACTATGGCATGGGTGTAAGTATGATCCGTAAAAGAAGAGACAATAGCTGGACGAATGCAGAAATGCTTAAGATCAGGAATTTTGGGAAGTTCAATATGACGCCGCAGATAGGCGCTTCGATGGGGCAGGATGGAAAAACATTATTGTTTTACATGACGGATAAGAAAGGAAGTTTTGAAAATGATCTCTATGTTTCTTTTTTAGAAGGCAACGATATCTGGACAGCACCTAAAAGCTTAGGAAAAAAAATAAACCTGCCTGATTACAACGAGATGAGTCCTTTTATAGCCGCAGATGGTGTTACACTTTATTTCAGCAGCGACAGACCCGGAGGTATTGGAGAGAATGATATCTGGATGAGCAAGCGTTTGGATAACAGCTGGACAAAATGGAGTGAACCGGTAAATCTCGGGCGCCCCATCAACACAGAAAAATCAGAAGCCTTCTTTACATTGGATGCAGGTGGTGAGTTTGCTTACTTAACATCAAGCGAAGGCGCTTTTGGTGCAAGTGATATTGTAAGGGTAAAATTATTGGAAAAGGAAATGCCCGATCCTGTTGTGCTGGTAAGCGGTAATGTATACAATGCAAAAACGAAACAGCCATTAACGGCATCATTGATCTATGAAACCTTACCCGATGGTACGGAAGCAGGAAATGGTATATCAAGTCCTGTAGATGGTTCTTTTAAAATGGTTTTGCCTTACGATAAAAATTACAGCATCAGGGCATCGGCAGATAAGTTTTTTGCCATTTCAGAGAACCTGAACCTGGATTCATTAATAAAAGCAGGCTATAAAGAAATTCATAAAGACCTTTATTTAGTGCCTATCGAAATAGGGCAGGTGTTCAGGTTAAACAATGTATTCTTTGATTTTGATAAATATAGTTTAAGGCCTGAGTCCTATGTTGAGCTTGACAGGGTAGTGGCTTTCTTAAATGAATATCCCAATATCGAAATAGAAATGAGTGCCCATACCGATAGTAAAGGTGCTGATGAGTATAATTTGGTATTGAGTGATAACAGGGCAAGATCCGTGAGAGAATATATTTTATCAAAAGGAATTGCTGCAACAAGGATCATATCTCAGGGCTATGGCGAAACCCAACCCGTGGCAGGCAACAATAATCCCGATGGCACCGATAATCCAGAAGGCCGCCAGTTGAACAGGCGTGTTGAGTTTAAGATACTTAAGAATTAAAAATTCAAAAGTCAAAATTCAAAAGTGAAGAAAGCAGGTAAGTTCCTTATTTTTACTTTTGAATTTTGACTTTTTATATGATATCACTCGTCGTCGCTGCATCCACCAACAACTGCATTGGAAAGAACAACCAGTTACCCTGGCATTTACCCAATGACCTTAAATTCTTTAAAAACACCACCTGGGGTATGCCCGTGGTGATGGGCCGTAAAACATTTGAGTCAGTGAATAAGGTATTGCCGGGCAGGTTCAATATTGTCATCACAAGGCAAAAGGACTGGAATGCAGAAGGCGTGATCGTTGCTTCAGATCTTAATGACTCATTAAAAAGATCAGCCGAAACAAATTGTAAAGACACATTTATTATCGGTGGCGGGGAAATATTCCAACAGTCAATTGATGTGGCAGACAGGATCTATATGACCCGTGTGCATACAGAACTTGACGGCGATACTTTTTTCCCGGTCATTGATGAACATAAATGGCAGTTAACATCAAACCAGGATTTTGCAGCAGACGAAAAACATGCTTTCGCCTATTCCTTTCAGACCTGGCAGAAAAAAAATTCTTAATTCTTAATTTTTAATTCTTAATTGTATTCCCGTCTTCAACTAGCCAAAAAGTATTTTCAATTTTACCTTACCGCCTCCAATGGTAAGGGCCATGGTATTCATTCCCCCTTCGTATTCGATTTTATTAAAAATGTATTGCGTGATAAAAAAGAGAACGATTGGTATACTATCATTGAAACAGCGAGAAAAAAACTGCTGGAGCAAAGTGGAGAAATAGAAGTTGCCGACCTTGGAGCAGGCTCTGCAGTGATGAAGACAAATAAAAGGTCGGTGAATGATATTGCCCGGTCTTCCCTGAAACCTAAAAAATTTTCGCAGCTATTGTACCGGATGGTAGATCATTACCAGCCAAAAACAATACTGGAACTCGGCACTTCATTGGGCATTACTACATCCTACCTCGCAGCCGCTGATCCCAATGCAAAGGTTTATACCATTGAAGGCTCAGCAGCAATTGCCGGCATCGCCCAAAAAACCTTTGATCGTTTTGATCTTAAAAATATAGAACTCATCACCGGCAACTTCGACGAGATATTACCTGGGCTCCTGCCAAGGCTTAAAACGATCGACCTCGCTTTTATAGACGGCAATCACCGCAAAGAGCCCACACTGAATTACTTTACTAAATTGCTGAACCACTCAGGCCCCTCAACAATATTAGTATTCGATGATATACATTGGAGCGCTGAAATGGAAGAAGCATGGGCCGTGATCCGGCAGTATGCTGTTGTAACGCTTACCATCGACCTGTTCTTTATCGGCATCGTTTTCCTCAATCCCGATTTTAAAATAAAACAGCAGTTTAACATCAGGTTTTAATGCAAACCACATGATAATACTGTAAAATCTTAAAAACTGAAGCCCTCCTTTGGGAGTCGGGGGCAATTTTTGTTACCTTCGCAGCAATTATTTTTCTTATGACAATTGGCGTTTTAAAAGAACCACCTCAGGAAACCAGGGTCTCTTTACTTCCGGAACACGTAAAACTCCTTAAAAAATGGAACCTGGATGTATGGGTTGAGAGCAATGCAGGTGCGAATGCTTTTGCTGCAGATGATAAATATGCAGAGGCCGGTGCGGTAATAAAATCGCGGAACGAGGTCTTGCAAAGCAGCGACCTTATCTTATCTATAAATATTCCGGAATGGTCTGAGATCGAGAACCTAAAACCCAAGGTTATCCTGGGTGTTTATCAGCCATTGTTCAACCCGGCCTTAATGAAAAAACTGGCGGCAAGGGGCCTTACTATTTTTAGTATGGATATGCTGCCCCGCACCACGAGGGCGCAGAGCATGGATGTGTTGAGCAGCCAGGCAAATATTGCCGGCTATAAAGCGGTATTACACGCAGCTAATTTGTTTCCAAGATATTTTCCCATGTTCATGACCTCGGCAGGAAGTATTCCTCCCGCTAAACTTTTGATATTGGGTGCAGGTGTTGCAGGATTGCAGGCCATTGCAACTGGAAGAAGGCTGGGTGCCATTGTAGAAGTATTCGATACAAGGCCCGCGGTAAAAGAAGAAGTGATGAGCCTTGGCGCAAAATTCATAGAAGTGGAAGGAGCAGCAGACGCCAGCAAAGCCGGTGGATATGCGGTGGAACAGAGCGAAGATTTTATGAAACGACAGAAAGCCAAGATCGCAGAGAGCGTTGCTAAGGCAGATATTATTATTACAACAGCACAGATACCCGGTAAAAAAGCGCCCGTATTAATTACTCAGGAAATGATGGAGGCGATGAAAAGCGGTTCGCTTATCATTGACCTTGCAGCGGCAACAGGGGGTAATACCGAACTGACAAAGAATGATGAGACCGTAAGCCATAATGGTGTAAGCATTGTTGGCAATTCCAATTTACCTGCCAGCATGCCAAGTGATGCCAGCAAACTCTACGGAAAAAATATCCTGAATTTTTTACAACTGATGATCGATAAAGAGGGCAAACTGAATTTGAATTTTGAAGATGACCTGGTGAAAGGTAGCTGCGTGGTGTATGATGGTGTCATCACAAATGAAAGGGTAAGCCAGCTGGAAGGGAATTAAAAAATAATCGGGTCGAAATCCCGACAGCGGTTTCAAACCCCGACAGCGGTTCCAAACCCTGTCGGCGGTTAAATAGTAAAATATATTTTAAAATTTAATTAATGGATAATATTTTAAACTGGATCTCCACCAATCAACAGATCATCTACATTGTTATCCTGATGATTTTTGTTGGTATTGAAGTGATCGGAAGGGTACCCAGTGTATTGCACACGCCTTTAATGAGCGGTGCCAATGCCATTCACGGCGTTGTTGTTATCGGCGCTATCATCATCATGGGAAAAGCAGAAGCAGATAATTACCTGGCGCTGGTACTCGGATTCCTTGCAGTAGTATTGGGAACATTAAATGTTGTAGGGGGCTTTGTTGTTACTGACCGCATGCTGGAAATGTTTAAGAAGAAAAAATAACACGAATTATTAGGAATTACACGGATTAACTAATTAACGGATTAACGTTTCAACGAACAAGATGGAATTTAATATACTTACACTTTGTTATCTTATTGCATCAGTAACCTTTATCCTAGGCCTTAAAATGCTGGCGAATCCCGTATCAGCACGCAAAGGAAATTTACTGGCGGCTTTTGGAATGGGTATTGCCATTCTTGGTACCATTTTTCTTTATGAAAGTGAAGGAGAAAGATTACATAATTATGCATGGATATTTGGCGGCTTAATGGTAGGAGGTATCCTTGGTTCATTTGCTGCAAAAAAAGTAAAGATGACGGCCATGCCCGAAATGGTGAGCATGTTCAACGGGATGGGAGGTGCATGTGCGGCACTGATATCTGTTGTGGAGTTCAATCACCTTTCAAAGGAATTAGCGGCAGGAACAATTAGCGCTGATGCTGTTCAGCCTACTGTATTGATCATTGTACTCGGATTGATAATCGGCTCTGTATCTTTTGCAGGAAGTATGATCGCCTGGGGGAAATTGAATGGTAAGGTGAAAGACCTCAGTTTTACAGGACAGAACATTCTTAATCTTATTATCCTTGGGCTTGCATTGGCAGCCGGTGCATACCTGGTAATTGATCCTACGCAAAGTTTTTTATTATATACAATTTTAGTTTTGTCATTGGTCTATGGTGTATTCTTTGTTATGCCCATCGGCGGTGCCGACATGCCGGTTGTAATTTCTTTACTCAATTCTTTTACCGGTGTGGCAGCAGCATGCGGCGGATTTTTATACGACAATAAAGTAATGCTCACCGGCGGTATACTGGTTGGCGCTGCGGGTACACTGCTTACCATATTAATGTGTAAGGCAATGAACCGCTCTTTGCAAAATGTTTTGATCGGATCTTTCGGCGGAAACAAAACTGCCGGTGCAACAGGTAGTAAAGACCAGGGACATTATAAAGAGGTCAGCCTGGCCGATGCGGCTATGCTGATGAGTTATGCCAATAAAGTGATGATCGTTCCGGGCTATGGCCTTGCGGTTGCACAGGCGCAGCACGTTTGTCATGAACTGGAAAAGATACTTGGTGAAAAAGGCGTGGAAGTTAAATATGCGATCCACCCCGTAGCCGGGCGCATGCCCGGCCACATGAACGTATTGCTGGCCGAAGCCGATGTGAGTTATGAAAAACTGCTGGAAATGGAAGACGCCAATGATGAATTCAAGACCAGTGATGTGGTACTGATACTTGGCGCCAATGACGTGGTAAACCCTGCGGCAAAAAATGATCCTGCCTCACCGATATACGGCATGCCCATACTGGAAGTAGAACTGGCAAAAAATGTTATAGTGAACAAGCGCAGCATGAAACCCGGTTATGCCGGTATAGAAAATGATCTTTTCTTCCAGCCAAAAACATCGATGCTTTTTGGCGATGCAAAAAAAGTGTTGCAGGATATTTGTGCTGAAGTTAAATTAGTTTAGGGTTTGGGGTTTTTGGTTTTGCCCGCCCGGCTGAACCCCGTTCGGACGGGTGTTACCAGCATGTGTTTTTCATGA
>DATHEH010000435.1:0-12159 GCA_035318685.1 Ferruginibacter sp. | reverse complement strand
AAGTACGCCGGTGAATGAGCAATACCGTTGTAAAAATTTAATTGATAAAGCTGCCGGTTACGGCATTGAAGGTATACAGATAGACGGCAATAATATCTTAACCGTTTATGATACCATTAAAGGCGTAAGAGACTATTGCATAAAAAATCAAAAGCCATACCTGATAGAATGCATGACCTTCCGCATGCGTGGCCACGAAGAAGCAAGCGGGGTCAAGTATGTGCCGCCCCAGTTATTTGAAGAATGGGAGAAGAAAGACCCCCTTAAGAATTATGAGCAATGGCTTATCGGCGAAAATATTTTAAGTGAAGCAACTGTTACTGCGACCAGGAATGAAACCAAAGAATATATAGAAGCTGAATTGAAGATCGCTTATGATGCAAAGCCAATGCTGGTGGAGACAGAGGAGGAAATGAAGGATGTATATGCGCCGTCAGTGGCGAGTAGTGAATCGTCAGTAAAGCATAATGATGGCGCAACAACTCACGAAAAAAGGTTTGTCGATGCCATCAAAGAAGGGCTTCATCAATCCATGCAAAAGCACTCCAATCTCATCCTCATGGGCCAGGACATTGCAGAATATGGCGGGGCTTTTAAAATAACCGAAGGCTTTGTGCAGGACTTTGGAAAAGAAAGGGTGCGCAATACTCCGCTTTGCGAAAGTGCCATCGTTGGCGCAGCATTGGGACTGAGCCTGGAAGGGTACAAGAGCATGATGGAAATGCAGTTTGCTGATTTTGCAACAGTGGGCTTTAACCAGATCATCAATAACCTGGCAAAGATCCATTACCGCTGGGGGCAGAATGCTGATGTGGTCATTCGCATGCCTACGGGTGGAGGTGTTGGCGCAGGGCCATTTCACAGCCAGAGTAACGAAGCCTGGTTCGTGCATACCGCGGGATTGAAAGTTGTATATCCTTCTACGGCGATGGACGCAAAAGGATTATTGATAGCCGCGATAAATGACCCCAACCCGGTTTTATATTTTGAACACAAGGCACTGTACAGGAGCGTAAGCGATCCCGTTCCTTCAGCATATTATGAAACCGAGATAGGCAAGGCAAGGCTTGTTGCTGCCGGTGATGACATCAGCATTATAACTTATGGTGCAGGCGTGCATTGGGCGATGGATTATGCAAAGAACCACCCGGAGATATCAATACATATATTAGACCTGAGGACCTTGCTGCCACTTGATTACGATGCGATAAGGAATGCAGTTAAAGCAACCGGCAAAGTTTTATTATTACATGAAGACTCGCTGATCGGTGGTATTGGCGGCGAAATAGCCGCATGGATAGCTGAGCATTGCTTCGATCATTTGGACGCACCGGTGATGCGCTGTGCATCTTTGGACACACCCATTCCTTTTAACCTGGAACTGGAGAAAAATTTTATGGCCTATTCAAGGCTGGACGTTTATGTGAACAACCTTCTTATTTATTAGCGTAAATAATTGATAATGTATTTGTTGTGCTTTAGGCAGGCTAAAAATTTACCTGCCATATAGAATTATTGCATTATTAATTATATTTTTGTCCAATCCTCTTATATCCTTCGCTTTTATACCACAACCCCCTTTCTTGAAATTTTTACTAAATGTAAATCATGAGAAAGATTCTTTTATTGCTATTGCTTGCCACCGGTTTAACAACTTATACTTGTCTGGCGCAGCCATTCTCATTGCTGAAGGATATAAATACCATGGCATCAACCGCTAATGGTTCCAGGCCTGCGAACTTAACCGAGATAAACGGAATAATTTTCTTTATAGCCAGCACTCCTGAAACAGGATATGAATTGTGGAAGTCAGACGGCACCGATATGGGTACATCCCTTGTTAAGGATATTTTTATCGGGTCGACGGGAAGCAACCCACAGGCATTGACCAACGTGAACGGTACGCTGTTTTTTGTGGCACAGGATGCAGACCATGCTGTTGAACTATGGAAAAGCGATGGTACAGCGGCAGGTACAGTATTGGTGAAAGATATTTACCCCGGCGGCAGCGGCTCACCGCAGTCGTTAATAAATATGAACGGTACATTATTCTTTAGTGCAACAGATGCAGCGAATGGTTGGGAGTTATGGAAAAGCAACGGCACAACCGCAGGTACTGTAATGGTAAAAGATATTTATGGAGGAGCAGACGGTAGCAGCCCGCAATCTTTGACCAAGGTGAACGGCAACTTGTTTTTTATGGCAGAAGATCCTGTAAATGGCGGAGAGTTATGGAAAACTGATGGCACCGCAGCGGGTACTGTAATGGTAAAAGATATTTATGAAGGAGCAGACGGCAGCTGGCCAATAAACCTGGTCAATATGAACGGTTCATTATTTTTCAGTGCACAGGATGCATTGAATGGTGAAGCTTTATGGAAAAGTGACGGCACAGCAAACGGAACAATATTATTAAAAGATACATACCCGGGGCCATGGGGCTGGGGACCAGCTGAACTGACGGCAGTAAACGGCACATTGTTCTTCAGCGGGCACAGTCCAACTGGTTTTGGAATTTGGAAAACTAATGGTACAGCAGCAGGAACAGTATTGGTTAAAAATATTTGCCAGGACAATTACTGGCCCGAAAACCTGGTGAACCTGAACGGCACTTTATTTTTCAGTGCAAAAGATGCAGCCGGTTATGAGTTGTGGAAAAGCAATGGCACAGCAGCCGGTACTGTCATGGTAAAAGATATCAATCCCGGAAGCACGGGCAGCGATCCCAAATACCTCACCAACCTGAACGGAATTTTATATTTCAGCGCAGCAGAGTCTGTCAACGGCAGCGAATTATGGGAAAGCGATGGTACAGCAAACGGCACTGTATTGGTAAAAGACATCTTCCCCGGAAGTAACGGCAGTAACCCCCAAAGCCTGCTCAATGTTAATGGCACTTTATATTTCAATGCAGCAGCTGCAAACAGTGCAGAGGAGCTATGGAAAAGTAATGGCATAGGAACAGGCACCATACAGGTGAAAGATATTTATGGCGGAACAGGTGACGCATTCCCCAGGCAACTGACAAATTTAAATGGCACCTTATTTTTCAGCGCAACAGATAAAACAAATGGCGAGGAGCTATGGAAAAGTAATGGTACGACAGCAGGTACAATATTGATAAAAGATATTTATGGAGGTGGCGTAAGCAGCAGCCCGCAATCTTTGACCAATGTTAATGGCACTTTATTTTTCAGTGCTGCAGATGCCGTTAATGGCAGGGAACTCTGGAAAAGCGACGGAACAGCGGCGGGTACCATATTGGTAAAAGATATCTACGAAGGAGATGCCAGCAGCAGTCCCCAATCTCTGACCAATGTAAAAGGCACTTTATTTTTCGCAACCAACAATTTATTCGTTGGCCCGGGTTTATGGAAAACTGATGGTACAACCGCCGGAACCGAACTCGTAAAGAATATTTTCCCGCAATATTTAACCAATGTGAACGGCAGCTTATTCTTTATGGCATCAGATGCCGCTAATGGGAGCGAATTATGGAAAACCGATGGAACAACAACAGGCACTGCGATCGTAAAAGATATTTATCCAGGCACCAGCGGAAGTAACCCGCAATCGCTGATCGATATTAATGGCACACTGTTCTTTATTGCAAGGAATGCAGCCAATAATAATGAGCTATGGAAAAGCAATGGCACAGCAGCAGGCACAATGCTGGTAAAAGATATTTACCCGGGCTCCGTTAGCAGCGCTATCAAATACCTGACGAACGTGAACGGCATATTATATTTTACTGCAAATGACGGAACCAATGGTACGGAATTATGGAAAAGCGATGGTACCGCAGCAGGCACAGTTATAGTAAAAGACATTTATAAGGGTGTACCAGGCAGTTCTCCTTCAGGCCTCACGGCTTTGAACGGCGTTTTATATTTTAATACCACAGACGGCATCAATGGTTATGAACCCTGGAAAAGCGACGGAACAGCAGCAGGCACAGTAATGATCAAAGATATTGCTGCCGGTGCTTCGGGATCAAGCAGCTCATATACCGCCGCCGCATTTTATGTCATTGGCAATAAAATAGTGTTTCGTGCAAATGACGGCATCAGCGGGGAAGAAATATGGACAACGGATGGTACAGCAGCAGGAACAAATTTATTACAGGACGCCGTGCCGTTTGGGGGAAGTAACCCGGAAGGATTTTTTAATGCAGGCTCAAAAACATTCGCGGTATTTACCACTAATAGTTACGGAAAGGAATTATGGGTTGCCAGCACGAGCCTTGTATCTCCTGTTAAACTATTTGAGTTCAGCGGTAAATTATTAAATAATGATGCATTGCTTAACTGGAAAACCGAGAATGAGATAGTTGCTGATAAATTTATTGTTGAACGGAGCATTGACGGGATTAATTACACCGCTATTCGTATTACAAAAGCCAAAAACCACCTCGATATAAATACGTATGATCTTACTGATCCTTCTGTCATATTATTGGGAGCATCAGCCGTTCATTACCGTCTCAAACAAATGAACCTGGACGGATCACATACCTATTCAAATGTGGTAACCTTATACCTGGTCAATAAAACTATGGTGATGCTGTATCCTAATCCAACTGTTGATCGTGTAAATGTTGTTGTAACTATTTCCAACAATCAGTCCGACAGGATCATGGCAAGGATCATGGATAATAACGGAAGGGTCTTAGGCCAGCAGCAATTAAATGTATTGTCGGGTAACCTTGCCATATCATTTGACGTAAGTAAATTAAGCAGCGGTATCTATTACCTCAAGCTTAAGGGCGGGGCCATCAATGAAACAAAGCAGTTCCTGAAGAAATAAGCTTTGTACAGAAACTTATATAAACAGCCGGGGTCAGTGAAATGATCCCGGTTATTATTTGCACCAACCTTTTCAACTTTATTTTCCTAATTTCAGTCTTCCTGGTAAACTCATCCAAAATTAGCAACAATGAAAAAACTCCTTTTATTCATCCCGGCAGTTAGCTTTTTTATTTCATGCGATCAAAAAGATAATAAGGAAAAAGGAGTTATGGCAGCATTATATGATACTTCATACATGCCTGCAACTTTCACCGACCCGGCACGGATGGAAAAAATAAAAAGCGCTTTCGCTGTTATCGACAGCCTCTATAAAAAACACGCAACAGATAATCATTTCCCCGGCATTTCATTTGGTCTCATAGTGGATGGGCAACTTGTGTATAAGAACAGCTATGGCTATACCGATGTTGAAAAGAAGATAGCAGCAACTTCATCTTCCCTGTTTCGCATTGCTTCCATGAGTAAAAGTTTTACCTGCATGGCCATTTTAAAACTGCGTGATGAAGGAAAGTTGAATTTGGATGATCCCGCTTACCTGTATATCCCTGAACTAAAGAACCTGAAATATCCAACTGCTGATGCCCCGCACATTACCATCCGTCATCTCATGACCCATGGAGCAGGTTTCCCGGAAGACAATCCATGGGGCGACAGGCAGCTTGCCGATAGCGAAAAAGACCTGATGGAATTTATTGGAAAGCAAATTTCTTTTTCTAATCCGCCGGGTGTTGCCTATGAATACAGCAACCTTGGGTTTGCATTGCAGGGAAGGATCATCACAAAGGTTTCCGGTATGCGTTACCAGGACTATATCAAAAAAAATATTTTTGAGCCATTGGGTATGAAAACAACAACCTATGAATATGGAGATGTTGCCCCGGATAAATTAGCACACGGTTACCGCTGGCTGAATGAAAAATGGAATGAAGAAGTGTTGTTGCACGATACAAAGGATGGCAGCTGGGGAGCCATGGGTGCTATGATCAGTTCCATTGATGAATTTGCAGGATATATGGCTTTCCATCTTTCTGCATGGCCGCCAAATAATGCAAAAGAAAATGGGCCCGTTAAAAGAAGTTCGGTAAGAGAGATGCATCACCCGTGGAGATGGAATGGATTCAACCCGAACTTTACATTTCCTGATGGAAGGACCTGTGCAACTACAGCAGCATACTGCTATGGATTGGGATGGCTTAAGGACTGTGATGGAAGGACCTATATTTCCCACAGCGGGGGACTACCCGGTTTCGGAAGCCAGTGGCGCATCATGCCTGACTATGGCATTGGCGTGGTAGCATTTGCCAACCGTACCTATGCGCCAATGGGGGGTATAAACCTCCGTGTATTGGATACTTTAATTAAGATCGCCGGCCTCCAACCAAGACAAATGATGCCATCGAAAATTTTAGAACAACGGAAAAATGAACTGATGAAGGTTTTGCCCGATTGGAACGAGGCTGAGCAAAGCGGCATCTTCGCCGAGAACTTTTTTCCTGATTACCCTATCGATACTTTGAAAAAATATGCAGGCGAGCTTTATGCAAAGGCAGGAAAGATAATTTCGGTAAAACAGGTGAAAGCAGAGAACCAGTTACGCGGTTCCTTTATCATTGAAGGTGAGAAAACAAATATAGAGATATATTTTACCTTATCGCCGGAGAACCCGGCATTGATACAGGAGTATCATATTAAGGAACTGCCAAAGACCTTATAGGTTTTAAAAACCTATAAGGTCTTGAACACACGCCACTATATAAAAGAAAACTATGGATGACCTGAATTATTTTCTCCCCGGCCAGGTTTGGCAATATGATACCCGGTCCGGCGAAGAAAATTCAACACTAACCGTTCTCGCCATAGAAGAAGGAGAATATTATGCTATCATTCATGTAAGGATTGAAAATATCAATTTTATCAATGACGGTTGTCTCCCGCATTTGGCTTTTTCTGCGGATGCCGTCATGGCTTCCGTAACGGACTTCGTTAAACATCTTGATGCGGTTCCTGATTTTAAAGAAGGTTACACCCACTGGAAGCAGGCCTTTGAAGACAGGAAAGCCGGTTACTGGCGGATCACAGTAAAGGAAGCCGTTGAGGCTATTGAACAGGTAATGAGAAAAAAATGATGCGTACAGATTTTATTCCACGATCGAACGATGATCTCAGGCAGGAAGCCTATTCTTCAGGGATCTTAAAAGAAGAAAGATGGCTGCATAACGGAACGCCGGCCAACGGCTGGAGCCGTAAAATTTTTTATGAAAGCGGTAAGCTGGAATTGCAGGAATGTTATAGTAACGGAATGGTTATAGAACAACTGTTTTATAATGAGAAAGGCGGGCAGGTTACTCACAAGATATACAGCCATAAACAAAAAAAACTCATTGATAAACCTAAGCAAGAAAAAGTACACAGACCCAATGTAGTGTCAGGCTATTCACATATGGGCTTTTATTTTAAGCACTTGCCTGTGATCAGCCAATTTATCGGTGCTACATATAACGAAGAGGAACTCTGGAAAGCCTATCATGATTTTATGAACTCACCGATGCCGGATGATAATACGGAAACATCGGATAAATTCTGGGGGATCCGGGGAAAAGAAATGCGTTTCGGTCTTTGGTTTGAAAGTGGGGAGGGTTATTACCAATGGCACTTGTGGACCAATAGCGAAGCGGGATATGAAAAGGCAAGGCTTTTTATGGAAACGCTTACCTGAAAAAAATGAAACCGGTTAAATGAAAAAAGATAAAGAGCTTAAGCGCAGGTATGGTAAACTGGCAGAAAGTATGGTAGCCTATTATGATCGCCTGGATCTGCGGCTTCTTGACGACCTGGATGATGATGCCTTCGCCTACATAATGACGAATGTAAGGGGGGTAAATATGCTTGACCTTAATGAGGTAAACATAACTAATGAAAGCATCAGGCTGATCAGTAAGTTGGAATATGTGAAAGAACTCCGGATCAAAGGCTGCCATTACATCGATGATGAATGTGTTGCCGGCCTCAATAAAATTACCAGTCTTGAATTCCTGCATTTAAAAAATACCGCGGTCACCATTGACGGCCTGCTGAAATTAAATGCGCTTACCAACCTCAGAACGGTCCTGTTTTCTGCAGACGATGTTGATTTGATCAGAGAAAAAATGCTGCAGTTAAAAAAAATGCATCCCGCCTGTGAGTTTATTATTGATGGCAAGGCTTATTATTTTAATGCGTTAGATCGCTTTATGTATGCAATTAAAGGGCAGCCATATTCATACAGGATGAAGATAAAGAACCAGCCAACAAATGGTTCATGGAGCAATTGGCTTGGCCATCCCAGTGATAATTATATTGAAGCAGAAGCGCAGGGTACCTACTCGCTGGATGATATTGAATGGATCGATATCAACCCGGTAGAAGTAAGAAATGAAGGAAAGCTGGTTGCCGCAAAGAAGATTGATCATTCTCCGGAAATAATAAAATTAATGGAAGCGCTTTCATTCCCTTACATGAAAAATGAAAATATCATAAGCGCATATATTGTAAAAAAGGAATTGCAATAACTGTTGCTATTCCCCCGGGTGATAAGTTCTTTTCGCATGTTTTAATACGTCTTCCTTATAAAACAGTACGTTTTTAAATTCACCTTTGCTGTACATTTCCAGCTGGTCTTTAAAATGCGGAGAGTTTGGGTCGCCGCTTTGTCCGCCTGCCAGTAAAGACCTGGCTTTTATTTTCTTACCCGCAGGGCCCTGTTGGCCGAATTCTACAGCAGCAATAAAACTATTGCCATTCACACCGTATCTTTTTTTAGTACCGGGGAAATAGTTTGCGCTGTAAGAAGGCAACATACCCCATGTAGAAGAAGCAAAACCCACAGGCACACTCGGTTTTGCATCATCATATTTTTGATTGATGTCGCCGGATATCCTTTGAAAGCGGTTGATGTCGCCCCAGGGCACCTGCCAGGTGCCGAACTTGTCTTTTAGTTCTGCTATTACTAAAAGCAAAGGTTGTATCAGGTCATGGGCTGTTGCTGTTGCCGCAAATCTTTCTGTCCTTATCACCTGGTCAAGATATTCATATTCATCCTGGCTCGCTGTCCTTGCCATTTTTGGAATTAATTTTTGCCCCCATTCAACAGCAAGCGTTGTGGCAATAGAATTAACGCCGCAACGCATATCCCATTTTTTTAAAACGGTTATTTGCTCAATGAGCCTTGGATAAAGTGTATCGGCCGTATGCACATTTGTTTCAAAAGCATGGAACAGTGCAGGCAGGAGTTTTTCAAATGCTGGCAGGTAAGTATCATAACCGGCTGCAATTACTTTATCGATAGTATATGCTTTTTCTTTGTCCAACACCCTTACCGCATTGATGCCGCGGAAGTTTTCTCCATCCGGTGCCATATAAGCCGGGTAAATATTGTCACCGGATTCATTGGCCCTGGCGGGGCTGTTGACACCAGCTACAGTGAACGGAGTTGAATTGCAGTTTTGCAGCCAGCCGTTCACAGGATTTATACTTTGTACTATTTCACTTATCGCATGCTGGCCCTTCCATTCAGTTGAGGCTATGCTTCCGTCAACAGGCTTCTCCCAGTTAAAGTTTTTATCTCTTATTGGTATACGGTTACCATGCCAGTAACCAATATTTCCCTGTGCATCTGCATACACGGTATTGTTGGAGATATTCCCTTTCAGGTCAAGTGTCTTTTTAAAATCTGCAAGTCCTTTTGCTTTTGTTCTTTGCCAACATTGTACCAAACCGTTGGCAATGCGGTTATCGGCCCTGAGGCTAAGGATCTCTCCTTTACGGTTGGCCATTATTGGTCCGTGATGAGTAAAAAGAACGGTGATGTTCTTTGAAGATATCATTCCGTCATCTGCCCTGTATTTTAATTGTATCTTTTTTTCTATAACGGGCCTGCTGCTGTTCTCGTATGCATATACCCAGCCTTTGTCTTTCTTGCTGATCTTTTCAATGTATGTGTCTCCCGCGTCCACACCGCTTGATGTATGCATCCACCCGCAATGCTCATTGAATCCCTGGTAAACGAAGAACTGCCCCCAGGTAACCGCGCCATAAACATTGAGCCCCTGCTCACTAACCATATGTACTTCGGGCCGAAAATAAAAAGTAACATGGGGGTTAATGTACAAAATAGCATTACCTGACGCGGTGATCTTTGGCGCAAATGCAAAACCGTTTGAACCAGTTGGCCTTTCCTGCGGGTTCAATCTTTCACCCATAGACATATCCATGTTCTCAAAATAAAAACGGCTGAATTCTTTGTCCGTGATACCCGCCGTATTGATCGCATTGATGCTGCCATCGGTCCACAAAAAAGGATACCAGGGTTTGAAGCGGTTTAGTAATGCAGGTTTCACCGATGCATTCTTATAGAGATAATAATTAATGCCATCCGCAAAGGCATTACATAGTTGCTTCATCCATGGCGCAGCATTGTTGTAATCATTCACGGCTTCGGCCGAATCGAAAAGTATACGGTTCAGCAGGTCCCAGGCCAGCTCTTTTTCCCCTTCTATTTCCGATAAGCGCCCGAGCTTATCAATATAATTCATCTCCACCCTTTTAAAATCATCCTCGCATTGCGCATACATCAAACCAAATACAGCATTGGCATCTGTCTTGCCGTAAATGTGGGGAATGCCAAAGTTGTCACGGATGATGCTTACATTTTTGGATTGATTTTGCCAGCGGGATATTTCTGCCTGGGAGAACGGTTGGGCGAAAATATCGCAGCCGATTATTACTGTAAGGATTAAAAAACAGGTTATCTTTTTCATCTGAAACATTTGATACTATAAACTTAATTTTCTTTTTCCAATTCCTCAATCGTTTTCTTCGCAGCTGCCAACCGTATCTTTTTATTCTTTTCCACCAGCTTTTCTATAACCCATTTCTCTAACTTGTTATGTATAGGAACTAATAATGTGGCAACACCTACCACTATTAACAAAATCAAAATAGCTGAATTATTAGTAACCCTTGCTACGTATGGACCAATAAGTAGATTGATAAATTCAAATACTAACAGCAAGCCAATTATCCCCATAAGTTTGATCCATTTTGCATTCACAATAATGCTGCGGCTTAGTAAAAGAAATAAACTAAGAAAGATAATTAGAGCAATGGCAATGCCAGCATATTCAATATTCTGTCTTCGTTGTTCTTTTGCTTTTAGCTTTTCTGATTCCATTTCCATTTGTCGAATTTTCTCATTGAATGTAAGGCTCTCTAATTTTCCCATTTGATCTTGATTAAAGAGGGAATCCTTAGTTTCAAAAGAAATTTCCAAATATTTTAAAGCGCTGTCTAGTACATTCTTGTTTTTATAACTATTATATATAGACTTACTTGCCAAAAGTATATTACTTGTGAACCCTCCTCTTTTGCTTTGTTCAAATGCTTTTTTTGAGTAAAAAAGACAAGAGTCATTTTGTTTTGTCTTTTCAAAAAGATCGGCCAAACAAATATAAACACTAATAAGATGTTCATTATCTTCAGCCATCTTTAAGTAAGGAATACTTAACCTGTAATATTCTAAAGACAAAGGATATTGCCTTGTCTCATTATGAACATTGCCAAGAATGAGTAATGGACCTCCAATCAGGCTAATATCGTTATTGCGCATTGCCATTTCATAGGCTTGTTGAGCGAAAAGTCTTGCAGAATCAAACATTATTAATTTGTCATAATAATTTGCGATGTTAATCAGACTAATAGTAATCCCTCTTGCACTTTTAATTTCTTCAGCCAATGCTTTTGCTTTGAAAGAATAATCTAATGCTTGACGGAAATCAGCTCGGTTACTGTGATTGACTGCGATACCTATAAGACTTCTCAAAATACCCTTCTGGTCACCATTTTTTTCATAAATATTTGAAGCTTGAAATAAATTCTCTAGTGCTTTGAGGTAATTTCCTAAAATGTTATATGCATTTCCTATTATAGTTAAACTTTGAGCTTCTCCTTTATCAAAACCTATCTTACGAGCTAATGATAGACCCTCTTGTGATAATAGTAAAGTGGTATCAGGTTTTGATTGTAAATAGGCATCACTTAATTGATTTAATAGTAATACCCGACTGGTATCTTCTTCTTCTTTTTGTAGTAATTGTTTAAGACTGTCTATTCTATTCGGTTGAGCATTTAAAAAACTTGTACAAATACTAAATAGTGAAATAATAATTAGTTTTTTCATAATTCAATTATTAGGCATACTAGTTTATTTTTTTACCCTGTTATACTTTTTCAATACATCGATCACCAGTTTATGCGGCAGGCCATGGGCCTTGTTGCCGTTAATCCCTTCCATGGTCTCGGCAGCCACCATGGCATT
>DATHEH010000434.1:0-4998 GCA_035318685.1 Ferruginibacter sp. | reverse complement strand
AAGACCTTACCCGTAATGCTCAAGCCTGTTTCAAAAGGATATTGCAGCGGCGAAAAATTATTTGCCATGATCTCTTCGAGGTTGAACCGCCGCCAGCCATTGATCAGCATAACCAGGTCAAGCTGCTGTAAGGTTACGGCTTCCTTGTCCTTAAAATAATAGCCGGGTTCATGCACATTGCCTTTTATATCGGATGATAATAAAAAAGCAGATAAGATGGTAGGTGTATATTTTGTTGATTCGCTGCTTGCATTTGTTATGGCTACAGCCGACTGCAGGTTTGAAAATTCACGGGCATCCAGTGTAATAATATTCTTCTTCCTTTTTTCAAGGCTCACCAAACCAGCCTGCAGCAAAGAATTGCTGATGGTATGGTTTGCGACAAATACGATCCTTTCTGCCAGCGGCTTACCATCTTCAGTGCGTACGGTTATTTGCATGATACCGGCAGGAAGATTTTTTTTATTGATCGCTGTTGCATCAAGGCCTTCATCAATATTCAGTTTACCCATGTAGGCTACCTGGTAATTTATTTGTGCCACTACCAGCAGGTTATTATATTTCTCTTTATTTTTTTCACTTCTTTCCACTTTTACAAATGCTTTACCCGGGTTGGTATTGTCTACTGATAATGTAATGCCTTCTTCCTTTACAGCCGGTAAGGCAATAGTTTTGCGGCTGCCGCCGGGTAACTGAACGATCGCGTGGTAAGTATCATTAGTGACGGGTTGCAGTTCAAAGCTTCCCATGCCGTCATGTGTGCTTTTAAAAGCGATGATCTTTTCATTTTTTGCATTTACGATATCGCCACTCACACTCACCGGGTATCCATTTTGATCGAGTGCTTTAAAGGCAACCACAGTTTTTAAACCGCTGATCATATTTCCTCCCTCGGGAAAGAAATTAATATTGACTCCCGGGTTTGATACCGGCTTTGCTTTTTCCTTTGCCGTTCTGTAATTATATACCCGTATTTTTTTCTCTGCGATGAAAGAAGGGAAATTCAGCATCCATAAGGTATAGCTGCGCAGGTAATATTCACCCGAAGGCAATTCCTGCTTTATATCCAATACCCCGTTAGCTGTGCCGTTCTGCAGTTTCCACATTTTTTTCTCAATAACAATACCCGCCTGGTCTGTGAGTACCACATAGATCACCTTGCTGAGAATGGTGGGCTTTTCATTCAGCAGGGTATAGGTCTTAAGCCAGATGCTTTCACCTGCCAGATAATCATTACGGTCGGTTTGGATGTAGGACTTTTCCTGTGGCCTGATAAAAGAAAAGGAATCAAGCGCTGCAACAACCTTTTCAGGAACAGAAGTTTGGGCTGTAGAAAAAAGAATTGCAACTGAAAATGCGATGGTGAGAATTAGTTTAGGCATTGTAAAAAATTATGAACAAATATATGGTATTGAAAAGGGCACTGAAACATGTGCCCTTTTTAATATTATAAGAATGCGTTAAAATTACAGAACATTATGGTTTCAACATACCGGCGATGGAATGTATTACACCATTGGTTGCCGCAAGATCGGTAGGGCCGAGCAGGAAAGGACCTGGATTAGAAACTCCTTTTACTGATACGCCGGTACCAAGACTAACTGTTACAGTTGTAGGTACAGTGGCAACTACATAGGTCGTTTTTAAAGTACCTGCCTTCAGGTCAGTTGAAAAATTACGTGATGCAACCACGTGGTACCTCAAAATATTGGTCAGCGTAGTAAGGGCAGCACTCGCCGGAGGAATCGCTGTAATGGCTGCGGCATCATAACCATTTGCCGTCATAACTGAATTTGGTAAAGCAAATATGGTTGCAGGCGCAGTTGTTGCCGGCGAATAAACAGCCGTTAATGCTGTTTTTGTAATTGCCTGCACCAAAAGTGAATAATTAGGGTTGGCCGTAAGTAAACTAATGATGGAAAAAGCTGGCGGAAGCAATACTTTATTGATCTTATGAATGATACCATTCCTGGTATAAATATCTCTTTCGGTAACCTGGGCACCATTTAGAAATATTTTACCTGCAGCCTTATCCTGATAGGCATAAATACTAAAACCTGCGATGGATGTCATAGGTGCATTAGGACCTTCGGGTATCTCAAAGCTTGTACGACCGGTAAAAGTGCCATTAGGACTTATTTGAAAATGGGTGAGCACAAGCGCCGTTAATGTAATTGAATCCATTGCTGCCAGGGTAGCCGATGTGATACCTGCTGTAGTAAAAGCAGCGTTGGTAGGTGCAAAAATCGTGAATGGCCCTGGACCTTTGGTAAAGGTTTCCAGTTTAGCCTGGGCGATTGCCGCTTTGAACATGCTGAGGTCGCCATCTTTTGCAAGTACTTCATCAAGGCTTCCGCCTGATACAACTGCATCATCATCTTTATCGCACTGGACAAACAATACACTGCAGAATAAAAGGATCAGCGGGATCTTTATAAGGTTTTTTATTTTATTTATCATAGATCAGTTTTTTATTGATTTATAACTATTGATAAGTGCGGCAGAAGATTGGTAGCGGTGGCACCGCTATAACCTCGTGCCACTAATGTATAGATCCTTCTGTTAGTAAGGCTTGCAGCAAATGCCCTCCTTGCTATCGGGTTTGTTGTAGCAGCTGCTCCTGCAGGCCTGACGAAAAATGAATCTGTCGGAAGGGCAGCATCAAAGCTTGTTGAATAACCCCTGTAAGGGATATTGCCTTTTATCAATGTTGCCGTGGTATTATTTGCTCCCTTGTAGATATCAAGCGCAGGGACATTTGGCATGGCATGCACGAATTTAATACGGGCAAAACCACTGTCTGGTGCTGTCTTGTCATCAGGTACACTAAAGCCTTTTGTATTGGCCCCGGTATCGGTTACATAAAATGTATAAAATTGATTGGCCGAAAAAGTTTCATTAAATTCAAACAATTTTGTCATTAGGTTGCCTGTTGCAGGTACCGGTGTATAACCCTGCACTTTTGTTGCGCCCGGCGTTACCCATAAATAATCACCATTACTAAGCCCGTTGGTATTAAATCCTCCTCCCGGGAAAGGGAACGGGGCAGTCAATGTATTACTAACAGGCTGGTCATTTATATAAAGGATGGTATTGGGCAATACAGTGTACGCAGAGAAGTACCCGATCTTTACCTGGGCCGATCCCTCGTTGCTGACACGCTCAGTTACGAAGTATGTATTTTTCTTACAGCTCCAGAATACCAGTGCAACCGTAAAAAAAGTCAGCGTTATTATTAATTTATATTTCATAATATTAAAAAGTTAAGTTTTTAAATCAGGGTTTACTGAACCAGCATTCATAGGTATGGTAATCCAGGTTTAAAGCTCCGATGCGAAGTAATTCATTCCTGTTCCATACATATTCACTATTGTACCTTGGCCTTACCCTTTGAACAGGCTTGCCCAAATTATCAGCAAAGAAAGGCACAGGGAAACTCATTGTTTTATAAACCGATAATCCTGTTACCGGGTCAATATCGGTTAACCAATGGTAACGCCTCAAATCAACAAATGTTTCAAAGAAACCCCATCCCCATAGTGCAATATATTTTTGCAGCATGATGTCGGTGATGGTGAGTGTTGCAGCTGATCTTTTTACATTATTACCATTCATATACGCTAACCTGTCGGTAGCTGTGATAGGTGCGCCGTTATAAAGTTGTGTATTTGATCTTGGGAAAGTACCCCTGTTGATAAAATCGAAATGAAGATTAATGCCATTGGTATAAGCTGTAAGCGCAGTTCCGGTCTCCCCGTCTCTGAATGCTGCTTCCGCTTTCATGAACTGTATCTCACTCGATGTCATAATAGGAAACACAGCATTATTTGCAAAAAGGTAACGTTTTAAAGCGGGGTTAAATACAGATACAGAAGGATTTTCTGAACCCCTGGCCAATTGATAAGAACTATCTATCCAGGGCAAGGGAACCCGCTTACGGGCATTTATCCAATTTGGGGAACCAACTGCATAAAATGAAGTTTTTTCTATGAGCACTGCATTTGGATCGCCGACTCCTGCTGCGACTCCCCTGAAGCCACCATTACCATTTGTAGTATCCTCACAACAGGTTAGCATGTGCTTCATCCTTGGATCCCTGTTAAACCATGTAGCAGACGTGGGTGGAATATTACCTGCAACGGAAGTAAGTATGGTACCATCAAGCAGCTTCACTATAAAATCACTTTGCCTGAAAAAAGTAAGATTATCCCTATAAATACCAAAGAAATTGGCATCGTCATTTTTTGCAGCATCAAAGGGAACTAAAAAATCGTCATTAACATCAAGCGGTGAGAATGACCGGTCGCAAAAAACAATGACAGAATCTGCATTGTAACTTGCTTTATTAGTAAGGCGGTGATAATTGCGTGCCATTAAACCCCAGGCAAATTTTATCCATTTCGTTGTATTGCCGTTATAAACATAATCACCCTTTGCCAGGCGGGTACTGGTCACATTCAGATCAGTACGGCTTAAATTACTGATGCCGGCACGTAAGATAGAATCGATACCCGCATAAACAACCTCCTGGTCATCGTATTTAAAGAATGCCTTGTTCTCTACAAAGGCCTCGGTAAATATTATTTCACCATGGTAATCGGTAGCATATTGAAACATCATTGCTTTCAATACCTGGGCAGCGCCCACATAGTCCCACTGTCCTTTTTCACTGCCGCTTTTAATGATATAATCAAGGTTTGCACCGAGTCCGAAATAACACTGGCGCCAGATATCACCGTTCACGTCACTGGCTGCATTATATCCGTGGCGTTCCATATTATTTACGTTGCCCGCAGTATTGGAACCGAAGTTTTGTACATATTTGCTTGCGTAACGGGCATCGAATTGCAACCCTCTTGGTATAGCACCCAGCATTGCCGGGAAGACTGAAGAAGCATCAGGGCTTTGCGGGGTATCCGGGTCACTGTTGATGTCCAGGTATTTCTTACAGCCTGAAAGGACCATTAAGATCACAACGGCTGTAATTCCTGAGATTAA
>DATHEH010000433.1:0-14526 GCA_035318685.1 Ferruginibacter sp. | reverse complement strand
TATTAGCTGCTCCACTTGCCGGATCGCCAAAATCCCACCACCATTTATAAAATGGATTTGGCGCAATACTGGCATCGTTGAACTGAGCCGTTTCTGCAGCACATCGTGGCGCTATCCATGTAAACTCTGAAACCGGGGGCGCAGTGATCTCTATCTCGAATTCCACATCCTGCTCACTACCGCAACCATCTGTATTCTGGCTATAAGTTGTTACTTTAATTGGATGAACACCCAGTGTAGCAATAGAAAAATTTGTTGTCAGGGAATACCAGTAAATAGGTTTAGTTGGCGGACCTGTTATTGAATCCGGTGTACTTGGTGGATAATAGGTCCACTCGTTGGGATAAGCGCCAGGTAAACCACTAAGATCCCAGTAAATGGAATCCGCCAGGTAAGGCAGGGGCACTTTTATTTTAAAACTCTCACCTGTACAAACCTTATTGTTCTCAATTCCAAAACCACTTACCACGCCCGGAGAATTCAGATCTTTTATATAAGTACCCGCTGAATACGCATAAGTTTCATTAGTACCTAAACCATAAGCAATGGCATTAAATCCACTGTCTGCAACTAACCTGTATGAATCGGATAGTGGTCCTCCGCTACAGGTTCCCGTTCCCGGAACCGGTAACAGCTCACGCAAATAAGAATAACCGGGAAGCGCTGCAAAGGTTTGCCATGCACTGTTAGGTGGCGCCAGCGCACAACCGTTCCTGGATATTCTAAAACTGGGCGTGGCTATGGTCTTCATTACAACGTTTATCCATTGCGAATTTATAACCTCCTGCCGTGTAGAAAAGATGGTAATATCTGATATATTTTGTTCTATCGGGTTTAATAAGACCATATCCGGATCACCCTGATTGCCTCCTGGTCCATTTCCTGCACAGCCGGAACTTTGGGCATACTCAGCTACACAAATAGGCTTGTCAGCGGATATAGCAGTTGGCTGTGTTAATGTAGCAGGGTTTCCGGTAAAGGCTGCAGGATATATTTCCCCTGCGTTTAATGTGGCAACAAAAGCCCCGTTAATAGATACATTGGTATTATCCTCTGCAGCCATAACTCTGTATGGTACGCCACTTGGGTAATTTGAAAGAGGAACAAAACCAAAATTCTTTCCCCAGGTACTTACCGGGTATAACTGCTGAAATAACGGGTCATAAGAACCTCCGCTGCAAAACGGCGTTTGTGTTCCGAGGGTTACATTTGAACTTCCGGAAAAAACAGCAATGGGTAAACATCCCCCGCTCCCAGAAGCAACAGATTCAATAAGTGTACCCGTAAGATCCTGTGTTGCAGCGGCTCCATCACCCGATTGATACTGAATCATATCTCCTGCCAGCGGCAGGGTAAAAGTAAAAGGCGCTTGTTTTACACCGTTCTTCACAGGAGTTACAGTGACCACCGTATTATCCTTTACTGCAATTATATGGAATTGAGATCTTGGGACAAAGGTCTGACCCGAAAGCGTAACATTGCCCCCTCCGATCTGGTTAAAGTTCATGGAGTAATATTTCTTACCCAGTACATTCACCGGTAATAATAAGGTCGCCGTGCTTCTTGCATTACCAAACTCCTGAACGTAGGCCACTACTGCCGGTTTTCCCGCGTCAACCTTTACCCGTATCGATTTCTTCAAGATATTGATGGTGGTGCCGTTGCTGGATTCCAAAAAAGTGATATGGGCTACATTAAAGGGTATCGGAATCTCCGCCAAACCATTTGCCAAAATATTAAATGTAGAAGAAAAAGCCCCATTTGCCATGGTGATCGTACCGGAACTCGCCTTATCGGAAGTTATCCAGATACTTAATTTTGCCAATTGACCGCTGGGTACATGATGCGGAAAGCACAGATAAAAATCCTTCCCTTTATTACTAAAGTCTTGCGAAAAGCTGACTAACGAGGTAAGTAAAACTAAGGTGAGAAGTATACATTTTCTCATAAATTTTGATATAAGTTAAGTTAAGCAATATAAGTTTTAATCCGGTAACCGGATACTGTTTTGGGGGGAAGGGCTGCCTGATCAGGATAAAAGAAATACACAGGTTTTGCACAGGTAGAGGACGGCTCAAATATAGGGATAAAAAACAATAAATTCACAGTCTTATCCGGCTTTTTTACGACGACATTTTCATACTCATTTTTAAGTACTGGTAAACTTGTGTTACAACGGAGTTATCGGATGATTGATAAAAAACAAAAGAGCCGCATAGAAATCCAGCTCTTGTTAAGAATCTTTCGATTCTGTAACACCAATAGGATCCGGATACAGTATGCCTATAGTATGGTCATAGTATGGATATAGTATGGTCATAGTATGGGTTAAGTATGCATAAAGCATGGATAAGGTAGGGATATAGTATGACCAAAGCATGCGTATAGCATGACGCAGGTACGGATAAGACAGGGCATACTCATTACTTAGGCAGTCCTGATTGAACGGCATAAATAAGTCTGACGCCCTCGTCTGACTTTGAATTGGCCGCCATTTATGGTCAGACGGGACCTCAGACCATAAAAAAAGCCGCATAGAAATGCAGCTTTTGTTAAGAATCTTTCGATTCTGTAACCCCCAAAGAAAACTTCGTAAACCAAGCACTAATGTTTATCTGGCGGGGGTACCGGGTATAAACGTGGTTAGTGCTTTATTATTTTGCTTGTGCTATAATTTCATTGATTATTTCTTTTTCGTCACTCACAACAGCGCAAAGGCGGTAATATAATTTGCCTTGCTTCCTGCTTATTTTATGCCCCTTGTATTGGTAACTGTCACCCTGCTGGCGGGGATCAGGACCCAGAACGATGGCAAAGGTTGAAAAGTTCCGGCCATCAGCACTGCTTTGAACCCGCCAGTAATTTGTTGCAACAGTTCCGTCAGTTGTCCAGCTAATGAGAAGTTGGTTGTCTGTTTCATCTACTTTAAAATTTGTAAGGGTGATCTTCTGATCAACCTTTGATGATTGCCCTTTTGTATTACAGCAGAAACAAGCTGTAATTAAAAGAAGGAAAACTATTTTTTTTATATGGTTCATTGCTGTACGATTTTATCTTTTAAGATGCTTTGCAATGAATAAAGGATTTTTGGTAAAGGAAGCTGGCGATCTTATCACGCCAGCTTCCGGAAAACTGGTTTAGGGTACGAGGTACTTAATTCTTAATAACACGCTGGGTGTTAATTACAGTACCATTCATGGTTAGCTGGGCCATGTACATGCCACTGGCTAACCCTCGAAGGCCGTCGATCTGAATGCTGTTATAGCCTTTACTTATTGTAGATTGTTTGGATAACAAAGTTTGACCGGTCATGTTCATAATGCGTATCTCCGCTTTTCCGTTTTCATCCGCTACGAATTCCAGGTTCAGCTTTTCAACAAAAGGATTAGGAGAAACCTGCACCGGGGAAACGGCAGCGGTACCTTCAAAACGTGCCAGTTTAATAGTACTGTAGGTAACCTTTCCATCAATATCGATCTGCTTAAGACGGTAATAAGCTATTTTCTTATTGGATAATTCTGAAGATTTATCAGTGTACTCATAATATTTTGTTTCACCATTGCTGCTTTTAGGGCCAAGGATCAATGCTACTGTTTTAAAATTGGTATTGTCAAAGCTTCTTTCGAGTTCAAAACGGTCATGGTTCACCTCGGTTTCAGTTGTCCAGTTCGCAGTAGCTTTATGATCTTTACCAACCACGCCAAAGAAACTTAAGTTAACAGGTAAGGATCCGGCTGCAAACTGGAAACATCCAAACTTGGCAGCATACTGCCTGAATGCAGGTGAACTTAGATCGCTGCCATTCCCTTTTTTGAAATCATATCCCATCCTGAAATTGACAACAGAGGTAGAATTGTAATTTGCAACCAGGGCAACTTCAGGATCAAAAGAAATACCGGTATGTTCAGTTTTTGAGCCCATGAATTGCTTCCAGAGAAAACCAAGATCTAGATATGGAAGAATATTTAAAAGATTGCTAAGGGGTATGATACTGGTTAAGATACTTGTTTCATTGGTTATACATCCTACTTCCCTGTACCATCCTGTGCTGCCATTGGCAAATCCGTCCATATCATAATGGGTGAACTTAAGACCCGTAACATTGGCAGGAATATTATTAGACGTCCTGAAAAAAGCCATCCTGAAAAAAACCAAGCCTCTCCTATCGCTGCTTAATGTAGCATTATCGGGTGCTATCTGGGGTTGAAAGCGATTGTCTTGAGTTACGTCTGTAAGATCTCTTTCATCGATCCCTACAAGCTTTGCTTTATCGATATCAACGATCGTAACCAGTGCATACATAGTATAGGGAGAAGTAACGGCATTGTCATACCTGTAAACAGCACCTTCCTGTAAATGAGTACCACTTACTAAAGTTGGAACACCCGCAAATTTTGGGACAGCTGATTCGTTAGTTCCTGGAGGACAGGTTTCAAATTGTGCAGTTGCACTTATGGTAAGACATACTAATACAAATGTAAAAATCTGTTTCATTTCTTGGTGGTTTGAGGTTTCAGTTGTTGGTTCAAACAGGATCTTGACGTAGGGCTTTTATACCCGGACCAAAGATGGATGGTTCTTAAGAGGAGGATGGAGTTTAGATTTGAAAAGAAGAATAACCGAGGTAATCGTGTCATCCATAATTTCAATGCAAACATACAGTGCATTTTCGGAAAACGCAAGTTTCTTGCACCGTAATTTTACTGCCAAAGGGGTGGAAATACGTAAATGAAGTGATTTGTTGAATAATTTCTACGGCCTATTATTTAAATTGTTAATTTTTTTCAAACAAAACAATCAATTAAATAGTAAAAATTTTTCTACCAGAATAGCCTTCTATTGGATTTTTCTCAAAGAATTCGCCCAAGTCTTATAAAATTATAATCGTAGTCTTACTTTTTTTACCCAAGGGGTTGGTCCGTAGCAGTGAATAAAGGCAACCTGTAGTTAGATTCCTACAGTCCCTCGTCTAATTACTATTTTCCCCTCATCTACCTGCCATTACTGTTATATAGTATAGTCTATAATGCCCTGTCTGGAGCCAACTTTTCAAAATGGGTTTTTCTGCATGTCTACCTGCAAGGCAATAGTACAGTCCAGGAACTGCCAATTATTCTGAAACCGGTTAAGATCAAAAAATTGAGTTCTCTAAAAGGCCGATTCCAATAGTGACGAAAATGTAAAACATTCCCCTTTTTGGGATTTTAATAAAAGGGTAGATAGAATCGTACTAACAAAAATGATAAAATAAAATATCTGATAATTTAAACAAAATAAAATTACATTAAACCTATTTAAAATTTTAACAACCAACATATTAGGTTATTTACTTGATTTTTATTAAAAAATGATAATATTGTTAGAAAATGTAGGGTGAAAATTGAAACACCGGCCTATTATGGCTTAATTTTTATAACGATATAAACTATATAATATTATATAAAACAATTGATTACAAAGAAGTAATTGAAACTAACTTAATGAGATGGGCTATTTACAGTAAAATGCCATAATAACATTTACCATTACTAATCTATGTAGCTACATTTTTTACCCTGTTTTTGGTCATTCTTGCGATGTCAGATTCTTGACTTAAATTACAGTTTGAAAAATTTTTATGAAAAATAGAACGCTGTACCTTTCAGTCCTCTCCTTTGGTTTCATATTCTTCCTGTCATCCTGTCGGGCTCCAAAAGAACTCGAGTATAGGGATTTTAAAAACCTAAAGGTTGAAAAGATCGGAGCAGCCTCCTCCATGATCAAACTCGACCTGGTTTATTATAACCCCAATAATTTCGGGTTGCAGCTCAAACTAACCGACCTGGACATATATGTAGATAATAATTACCTGGGGCATAGTTTACAGGAATACCAGATCCATATTCCAAAAAGAGGAGAATTTACCCTACCCGTGCAGGTAGAGGTAGAGATGAAAAACCTGTTGAAAAATGCCCTTAGCACTTTCCTGGGTAAAGACGTGACGCTAAAAGTTACGGGGAAAGTCACCCTGGGTAAGGCAAATGTTTATAAAATATTCCCGGTTAATTACGAAGGAGTACACAAGTTTAGCCTTTATTAAGGCAGGTATACCACGTATACTTAATTTTTGGGAGTTTCAGGCGGGGGTTTGTGGGCCCGGCAATCCTTAGGCAATCTCTTAAAAGCGTATTCCTCAGCTTCAACATCATCTGCATCAAAACCGAGGTTTGCAATGGCTACCTTTATGTTTTCAAGGGTTGTCCGGTCATTCAGCCAACTTACCGTAGTGGTCTTCCGCTTCGGATCCACTTTTACAGAACTTACACCATCGTGGCGGGATAGAAAGAAGGTTACCTTGTCCTTGCAAACGTCACATTGAATGTGTGGAGTTTTGATCACCGCTTTACTGCTTGCCTTGGGAGTTTGGTATTGGGCAAAACTTGTGGTAACAGTACAGAAAACAGCGAAAAAACCGAGTGAAATTGCCTTCATACTTCAAAATTTGAATAAAGTTATTAATTCCCCGGCCATCCTGAGGGGTTTGAACTCCAATTTAACAAGGTATTTTGTTGATCGGCGCTTACGATCCCTTTTTCCAGGGCCAGGTTTATCAATGTGGGGTAATTGGTAAGAGATTCGTACGGGATACCGGCTGCTTTAAAAGCATCATCTGCTACAGCAAACCCATAAGTGAATATGGAAACCATTCCCATTACTTCTGCGCCGGCTGCTCTCAATACATCACAAACCTGCAGGCTGCTTTTCCCGGTTGAAATAAGGTCCTCAACTACAATAACCCGTTGCCCTTTTTTTAATTCCCCTTCTATCTGGTTACCAAGACCATGCTCTTTTGGTTTGGGACGTACATAGATATAAGGCAGCTTAAGCTGGTCGGCTGCCATTGCACCCCAGGCAATACCTGCTGTTGCTACGCCGGCCAATACTTCTGCATCGGGAAATTTTTCAAAAATGACACTGCACATCTCGCTTTTAATGAAGTCGCGGATATAAGGATAAGATAAAACCTTACGGTTATCGCAATAGATGGGGCTCTTCCAGCCGCTTGCCCAGGTAAAGGGTTCTTGGGGGCTTAATTTAATTGCATTAATTTGTAACAGCTTTTCAGCAACGGCTTTTTCATTAGTCATGCTGCAATTTAGCAAAAAAAAGCTGTTAGCTATTAGCCATTAGCGCATAGCAATAGTATAACAAAGGGACTTCTTTTTATTTTACACCGGCTAATGGCTAACTGCTAATAGCTAAAAGCTCCTTCTATGTACATCAAGATTTACTTCGGCGACAAACCTGTTTTTCTTTGCAATGAAATTGACAAAGAACTGAACGAGATACTGCATCACCCTGAGGCCGTTTTTGTTGACGAAATATCTCCACGTGCAATAAAATCCATGCTGCATGAAATAAAGAAAGAAGAATTTCATGCCGGTGTATTATGGAATGCCGACCTGGACAAATTAAAGAAGGCTTTCTTTAAAAACTTTACGGAAATTGAGGCTGCAGGCGGCATTGTACAGAACAGTAATAAAGAACTGCTATTTATTTACCGTCTTGGTAAATGGGACCTGCCCAAAGGCAAGACAGAAAAGGGAGAAAAGCTGGAAGATTGCGCCATGCGGGAGGTAACAGAAGAAACCGGGGTGAAGGATCTTAAGATAAAAAAGAAAACAGGCGAGACCTACCATGTGTACGATGAATACGGAAAGCATTTTTTAAAGATCTCTCATTGGTTTTACATGACCTGCCCGGCAAGCCAGCACCTGGTACCCCAAAAAGAAGAAAATATTACGGATATAAAATGGGTGAAGACCATCGACATTAAAGAACCCATGAAGAATACTTATCCGTCTATAAAAAATATACTGGCTGTATTTTTTGATGCCCCGTGAGGAAAGCTGCGACGGATGTGCTACAAGGGACAAGCATAAAAATTTAGACTTTTTCTGATGTGCAGGAACTCATAAGTTACAGATTGTACCCTTGCAGCTTGAAGCTCTTCTGTTTACTTACCGGGTTTTCTTAAAAGTGCAACCGTTAACCTGCTGATACAAACCAATCTCTCCTTTTCATCGTGTATCTTAATATCCCAAACATGGGTCAAAGCGCCGATGTGTAATGGCGTACAGGTTGCTGTTACATAGCCACCCATTGCACCGCGTATGTGATTGGCGTTAATATCAAGGCCTACACAGAGGAATCTTTCGGGATCTATCACAAAATGAGAAGCAACGCTTCCTACAGTTTCGGCAAGCGCACAGCTTGCACCACCATGCAATAAACCATAGGGCTGCTTGGTGCGATGGTCAACCGGCATTTTCATTTTTATATGATCTTCTCCAACAGCTACCCATTCCATGCCGAGGTGTTCTGACATGGTGTTTGGACCCAGCGGGAGGAGATCAGCCAGGGATAAATTCTTATTGAACCAGATAGACATAAGTGTTCTTGAAAATTGAGAAAGGATTATTTCTTTTTACCGATGGATCTTTTAACAACATCAGGCAGGAACTGCGAAACGTCTCCGCCATTGTGCAAAACATCTCTTACCAATGTTGATGCAACCGAAGTGAATTGCGGCAGGCAGGTAAGAAAAATGGTTTCTATATGGCCATCAATACTCCTGTTCATATCAGCAATGGCTTTTTCATATTCGAAATCATTCACGTATCGGATGCCACGTAAGATAAATTTTGCACCAACCTTTTTGCAACACTCAACCGTTAAGCCGTCATAGGCAAGTGCATCTATCTTCGGATTATCTTTATAGATCTCCCTCACCCATTTCAATCTTTGCGCCTCGCTGAACATTGGCTTTTTACTGCTGTTCCTCCCGATACCGATCACCAGTTTATCAAACAACGGTAGTGCCCGGTCAATGATATCTGTATGGCCCAGTGTTAAGGGATCAAAGGTTCCGGGAAATAAACAAATACGATCCATCAATTTGAAGATTTGGTGATTTGAAGATTTGATGATGAGGCTGCACCAGCAAATTCTTAATTTTTAATTCTTAATTTTAAATTAGTTATTATGCTTTCCTGCAAGCAGGTACAAAGTCGCCATCCTCACCGCCACACCATTTTCAACCTGTTGTAAAATTATAGATTGATGGCTGTCTGCAACGTCACTGTCAATCTCCACTCCCCTGTTGATGGGACCGGGATGCATAATTACAATTTCTTTTTTCAATCCGTCAAGTAATTTTTTGCTGACCCCGTAAGCGAGGTTATACTCTCTTAAGGAAGAAAACAACACCTGGTTCTGCCGCTCCAGCTGGATGCGCAATACATTGGCTACATCACACCATTCCAGCGCCTTTTTTAAATTGTATTCTACTTTTACATTCAATGCTTCAGCAATGTATTTTGGAATAAGTGTTGGCGGCCCTGCAACCATTACCTCGGCGCCCATTTTATTTAAAAGGTAGATATTACTGAGCGCAACCCTGGAATGCATGATATCACCGATGAGTACAACCTTCTTCCCTGCTAAAGTGCCTAATTTTTCCTGTATGGACAGGGCGTCGAGTAAAGCCTGTGTAGGATGCTCATTGATACCGTCTCCGGCATTGATGATAGCTGCGGGAATATGTTTGGCAAGAAAATGAGGAGCGCCGCTTGCACTATGCCGCATCACCACCATATCCACTTTCATGCTCAGAATATTATTTACGGTATCCAATAAGGTTTCTCCTTTGGATACAGAAGATGCAGAAGCGGAAAAATTAATGGTATCCGCTCCCAGGCGCCTTTCAGCCAGTTCAAATGATATCCTTGTACGGGTGGAATTTTCGTAAAATAAATTCACGATAGTAACATCACGCAATGAAGGCACTTTCTTTACAGAACGCTGTAAAACTTCTTTAAACTGTGTTGCTGTCGTTAAAATAAGGGAAATATCTTGTGCTGTAAGGTCTTTAATGCCCAATAGATGTTTGGTAGATAGTTGCATTAAGCAGCGAAGTTAAGCGAAAAAGTATAACAACGAAAGTAAAACTTCAATGGAGCTACAAGGGGAATAGCTACAAGGGAGAAGCAGGCAAATTGAAAAGGTCTAACACTACTTGTTTCCCCTTGAAGCTTGTAGCTTGAGGCTTAGTAGAGCACCACCGCCTCCCTGTCCCACTCCACCTTCACTTTCTGCGAAATGATAGAATCAATGGCTTTGCCGCAGTAATCAGGTTGTATGGGTAATTCACGGTTGAAACGTCTGTCTACCAAAACACAAAGCTCCACCTTTTTTGGCCTTCCAAAGTCCTGTATGGCATCCAGGGCAGCACGGATAGTCCTGCCGGTATATAATACGTCGTCTATTAAAATGACCTTTTTGCCTTCAATGGAAAATGGGATATCGGTTGTATTGGCAACATGTAGTTCATCCCTCACATCGTCGCGGTAAAAAGTAATGTCTAATATCCCGTACTGCATTTTTTCGCCGGGATAAATTTCTTTGATGCATTCTACGATCTTCGCTCCCACATGTACTCCTCTTGGTTGTATACCAATGAACACTACATCCTTAAGGTCAAGATGATTTTCCAAAAGCTGGTGGGCCAGCCTGAGGATGGTAAGATGCAGTTGTTGCTTATCGAGAATAGTTTTCAAAATATAATGCTTTTTATAATTCCTTAACAGGTTACCTAATATTAAAACCTCTTTTCAGCTTCCCATTGTAAGGCCAGTTTTACTGCCTCGTAGGCATTAACAATCTTACCTGACGCCGAAAGTTTATTGAACGATGTAGTTTTCCCATTCTCAGCTCCCGGAATTTTCACTTCATCGGGAATCGCATTTCCGGAAAGTAATATTATTTCAATTATTTGCTGCGGAGTTAATTTAGGGAAAAAAGATTTCAATAATGCTGAGACACCCGAAACCACCGGCCCTGCAAAGCTTGTCCCATCTGCCGACTCGTAAGTATTATTCATAGACGTGGAATATATGTTTACGCCCGGCGCAAAAATATCTACGTACTCTTTACTGTAGTTGGAGAACTCTGCCGGGAGCCGTCCACCTGCATTGTCTTCATCGCTGGCGCCTACAGTTATATAATTGGAGGCTTTTTTCCCATCCAAAAACACAGCATTGGGATAGTAAACGTTGTTGGTAATATTCTTTGCATCATTGCCGGCGGAATGAACAAGTAAAACCCCTTTGGTTTCCGCATACCTGATCGCATCATCAACAAATTGCTTGTAGGGAGATACCTGTTTCCCAAAACTCATATTAATGATCTGTGCGCTGTTATCCACTGCGTAACGGATTGCCAATGCTATATCTTTATCGTGCTCATCGCCGTCAGGCACAGCCCTTAAGGCCATTATTCTTACATCATTAACTATTCCTTTACTACCGATCGCATTATCCCTTAAAGCAGCTATAGTACCTGCAACCAAAGTGCCATGCGCATTACTTTCGCCCTTGAGGTTATTATTACCGTAAAACTTATCATTAATGTCAGTGTAATTATCCTTTGTGTAAGCTGTCCGTGTATCTTCCGGCTTGTAACTATAATTCATAATATCAGTATCCAGTTTTCCCAGGTATTCCGCCAGGTCAGCAATGACCACGCTATCTGTCATTAACGAATCTTTAGCCAGTATTCTTGACCAGTTGCGTAAAGCCACCTGCATATCAGGAGATGCCGTTTCGGGCTTTATTATGGCGAGTTCCCTGATGGTGAATGATCTTAATCCATATACCTGTTTTATGGACCTTGCTCCCTCATCAAATTTCTGTTTTGTTAAACTGACCCTTTCTATATTATTTTTAGCCTTGCTGGATTTTTCTTCCAATACATTTTCTGCTTTTTTCCATTGCTGAAAAAGGAATCGTTTTTCCGCTGGAATATTCCTTTCCTTTTTATCCTCAAATTCACTTTTCCATTCATGGTATACCCTTGCCGCTTCGCTCGAAGTTTTCTTAAGGTTAGTTCCATCTTTGGATCCACAAAAATTCCAGCCAAAATGATCATCTATGTAGCCATTGCCGTCATCATCTATTCCATTGCCCTGCTTTTCCCCTGGGTTGGTCCACAAAACCGGTTTCAGATCTTCCTGCAATGTGTCAATACCACTGTCAATTACAGCTACGATCACAGTTTCACTTTTTCTGCCTTTTAGCAGATCATATGCTTTATCAACACTGATTCCCCAAAAGCCGCTGATCTCCTTATCTTTTAAATGCCAGCCTCTTGAATCAGCAGGAATTTTAGCTGTTCCCTGCTGGGCAGATACACGAAAAGAAATGACAAGAAATAAAACACTCAAAAATGAAATTCTCATACCCGGTTAGATTTATTTTTCCTGCATAAAAGGATAACGGTAATCGGTTGGCGAATTAAAAGTTTCTTTGATCGTTCTCGCACTCAGCCAGCGGTATAAATTTAAAATAGAACCTGCTTTATCATTTGTTCCACTTCCCCTTGCACCGCCGAATGGCTGCTGTCCTACAACTGCGCCCGTTGGCTTATCATTGATATAAAAATTACCCGCGGCGTTGCGTAATTTATTTGTTGCCAGTTCCACTGCAAAACGGTCCTGTCCTATCACAGCCCCGGTTAATGCATAAGGCGAAGTTGCATCAACCAGCTTCAATGTTTCTTCATACTTGTTTTCATCATAGATATAGACCGTAAGTACGGGGCCGAACAATTCTTCACACATGGTAACATAGTTTGGATCTGTTGCTTCTATCACCGTTGGCTCAATAAAGAAACCATTCGTTTTATCACAGTTACCGCCTACCCATATCTTTGCCTTTGCATCTCTTTTTCTTGCGCCTTTGATATAACCTTCCAGCTTATCAAAACTTTTTTCATCTATCACGGCATTGATGAAATTGGTAAAGTCTTCCACCGTTCCCATCTTCATGGTCTTTATCGCTTCTATCAATTTCTTTTTTACTTCTGCCGCCATGTTAGAAGGAATATAAGCCCTTGATGCCGCAGAACACTTTTGTCCCTGGTATTCAAATGCACCCCTTGCCAAAGCGGTAACAACTACATCAGGGTCTGCGCTCTTATGTGCAATAACAAAATCCTTTCCACCCGTTTCTCCCACAATGCGTGGATAGGAACGGTACATTGCCATATTCTTCCCGATGGTTTCCCACATCTTATTGAAAACACCGGTGCTGCCGGTAAAATGTATGCCTGCAAAATCAGGATGATTGAAAACAACTTCGCCGATCGTTGGCCCGTCAATAAAAACAAGGTTAATAACTCCATCGGGCAATCCCGCTTCTTTTAAAATACGCATGAACATCTGTGCGCTGTACACCTGTGTGTTGGCACATTTCCAGATGACCACGTTACCACACATGGCTGCAGATGTTGGCAGGTTACCGCCTATGGCCGTAAAGTTGAAAGGTGTTAATGCAAATACAAATCCTTCCAGCGGACGGTACTCCATCCTGTTATTCATATTTGGACCGCTGATGGGCTGCTGGCGATAGATATCACTTAAGAAGTGTACATTGAAACGTAAAAAGTCTATCAGCTCACAGGCAGCATCTATCTCTGCCTGGAAAGCATTTTTACTTTGGCCCAGCATTGTTGTACCATTAATGTACGGACGATATTTTCCTGCAAGAAGGTCTGCAGCTTTTAAAAATATATTGGCCCTGTTCTCCCAACTCATATTGGCCCACTTGTCTTTTACTTTTAATGCCGCATTGATGGCTTTGGTAACATGCTTTGCTTCGCCTGTATGAAAATGTCCGAGCAAATGTTTACGCTCATGCGGCGGACGAAGCTCAACAGTTTTTCCCGTTCTTACTTCCTCATTACCGATGTACATCGGGACGTCAATTTTTGTTGCTTTTAATTCTTTTAATGCAGCTTTAAGCGCCAGTTTTTCTTTTGAACCCGGTGCATAAGAAAGTACTGGTTCATTTACCGGCATTGGGTAATAAAAGTCTCCGTATTGCATAAAACTAATTTGATGATTTGGTGATTTGAAGATTTGAAGATTTGATGATGATTCTATGTTAACTCGTTTTAGATTTTGACGATCCGATTATTTTAGACAGAATTTTGCTGATCGAAATACAATTATTGATCAGCTCATCACAATTCGTATAGCCTTCAGAACTTTTGCAAAGTAACAACCAATATTCTGTTTCATCAGCCTCTTTTGCAGCAATTTTTAACTTATGAATGAAATCAATTTTGCTCTCCGCATTCTGGGCTTCCCTTACGTTTGCGCCAATACCTGTTCCGATCTCAGCAACTGCTTTGCAATAGTTTATCTATGGCCCCGTTCAAGAATTTCGGCATATTTAATGATCTTCAATGCAAATTCAAAGCTAAGGTCAATAATGAGGTTCTTACCATTATTGGTTTGCATAAAAAACGATTTGATAATTTGGAAATTAGAAAACAACCAATTTCTGCTAATGATGAAAATCTCGCTGTAACCCGGTGTTCTCCCCATCATCAAATCACCAAATTATCAAATCATCAAATTAGCTTTCCGTTTCCTTCTCACTCATCAAATACGCCTTAACAAACCCATCCAGTTCTCCATCCATT
>DATHEH010000432.1:0-2755 GCA_035318685.1 Ferruginibacter sp. | reverse complement strand
TGTCGATCCTTTTGATCAGCAGGTATTTTTTATCAGGCGATACAGATACGCTGTTGTAAATAGCAGGAGCACCGATCTTTACTTCGCTGCCATTGGTATTTTTCACCAGTTGCGTTGTTGCATAAAATTCAAACTGTGTCTCATCAAAAGGTGATTTGATAAGGTCCTGGAAAGTAGGACTTGCAGCAACCTTGCCCAGGTTTTGCTGAACTACGGGTCCCTTAGGCGCTAAAGACTTTTTTGGCGACATGCTCAAGGGCTTGTTCACGGCGGCATAGAGCATGCTGTTGTTATCGACCCAGTTGAATGCAGCACCTAAAACCAGGTTCACTGCAGACTTATTTACTTTGGTTGCCTTATGGGCTTTAATATCGACAACATAAATGTCAACAGCATTGTTGGTCGTGTTGGTGAAAGCTACTTTGTCTTCATTTGGACTCCATTGCATGTTACCCGCTTTTAAATTTGCCGGTAAGCCGCTAACAGGAAATTCTTTTCCGCTTGCTACTTCCCTGATCAAGATATCTGTAATGTATGAACTCCTGCTCGGGCCAAAATTGTTTGGGTTGATCCTCAGGCCCGCAATCCTAAGCTCGGGCTGGGCCAGGTCTTCAACGGAAGGCATGCTGCTGCGGTCGAGCACAAGCATGTATTGTCCTTTATTGTCCAAACTAATTCCCGGTGTTGGCTTTGCCATTACCAGGTCATAGATCTCTTTTGGCGGGGTTTGGTATTCGATGGCATCCTGTGCAAACAAATTACTGCAGGAAAAAAGCAGGGCGATAAAAAAGATCTTTCTCATAATGTGATTTTTTATTTTTTGGTTCTAACAGTTGTATTAATTATTTCACGCAAAGCCAGCAAAGGAGCAAAGTGTGCAAAGGGGTTAGTTACTGATCCCAACTCTTTTCTGTACATATTCATTCTTCTGCAGTTCATTCAGCATGAACATGGCAAGATCACCTGCGTTGATCCGTTCATTACCTGATTCAACAGGATAATCCGCCCGGGTAGTATATTCACCGGTTGGGCCTGCGTTGATGATATCAGGCGGGCAAACAAATGTCCAGTCGAGCCCGCTATCTTTTAAAAGTTCATAAGCCTTTGCATGTTCCCTGCCTACTGCAATGAATTCGGGCGGGTAGTCTTCGGTGTCGATAATCATTTTTTCTTCATTGGCCTGTAATACTCCACGGCCACCTATGCCGATAATTCTTTTAAGTCCGGCTTTTTTCATCTGGGCAAGGATATTCTTCATGCCCAGTGTTCGCGTTCTGTCGCTGCCGTCAACGCCGCCACCCAGGGCAGAGAGCACCGCATCGCAACCCTTCACTGCTTTATATACTTCGCCTTCATCAAATAAAGCGCCCTGCACCAGCTGCAGGTTTTCCGTTTCTAAAAAATCAGTGGTATATACATTTCTTCCAAATGCCCTTACGTGGTGACCTTTGAACAGGCCCTGCTGCACCAGTTGTTTACCTACCATGCCGGTGGCGCCGAATACGATAATATTCAAGTTCTTTTAATTTTAATGAAGTTACTTAATTAGTCTCTTAGCACATCGCCAAATTCAGCTGACTTTTTCACAAAAACCGATTTTGCAAAGGGGCAGAGAGGCAGTATTTTGATGTTGGCCGTTCTTGCATATTCAACCGCAGCATTTACCAGCTGGAAGCCTACATTTTTTCCCCTTAGTTCGTCCGCAACTTCGGTGTGGTCAATGATCATGAGGTCGCTGCCCGTCATGGAATAGGTCATTTCTGCCTGTACATTTCCATTGTCCGCTACATAAAATGAGCCCTTACTGCCTTCCTGTTTTTGTTCTATCAGCATTTGGTAAAATTTATTCAATTTACTAAATAGTTTTTTTTATTAAGCAATTTGTGTACATATTTGCAATAGAAATGAAAATGATCAATACAAATAACAATAGTTGGTGGTGGCAGTCAAAAGATTGACGTGTCGCTGTGCTGTTATTAAATGTAACTAAAATAAGTACGAAGCCCCGACACGATGTGTTGGGGTTTTTTTATACGAGAAGTCAAAAGTAAAAAGTCAAAACCAAAAACTATGGACACTTTTTGCCTTTGGCCTACCTGCGGGAATTAGATGATATCACGCCTTTTAGGTTTCGACTTTTTACTTTTGACTTATGAAAAGGACAATCATACAAACCACTTACAAAAAAATCCTCGCGGATGTTTATACGCCGGTGGGTATTTACCTGCGGCTGCGTGACAGGTTCAGGGATACTATTTTATTAGAGAGTACGGATTTTCATGCAGGAGAGAACAGTTATTCCTTTATCGGGATCAATGCCATTGCCGGGATCGAGATCAGCAATCCTTCCGTCATTGAATTTAAACTGCCAGGTCAAACTGCTGAAAGAATAAAAATAACCGATCCCCTTGCAGTGCCGCAACTGCTTTGGGAATTCATGCAGCGATTCGAAATTAAAGAAGCCGCAACAAAGCCGGTGAATGTTGCACAGGGTTTGTTTGGTTATATGAGTTATGACGCGGTGCAGTTCTTTGATTCGGTAAAGACGACAGGCGACAGACCACGGGCAACGGAAATACCTTTAATGCGTTACCGGCTTTATCAATATGTGATCGCCATCAACCATTTTAAGGATGAGTTGTTTATTTGTGAGAACCATATCCAGGGCATAGAAAGTGAAATTGCTGTTATTGAAAGCCTGATAAGAAGCAAAGATGTTCCGGCCTTTCCTTTTAAAAGCATGGGAGAGGAAGGG
>DATHEH010000431.1:0-2244 GCA_035318685.1 Ferruginibacter sp. | reverse complement strand
TTCAATACCTGAGAATGTAAATGGATACTACAATATGCTTGGCTTTTATTCCTTTTCAAAACCGTACAAGAACAGGAAATATGTGATCACGCTTAACGGTAGTGCAAATTATAATCATAATATCAGCTTAACCGACAGTGTAATGATCGCAGGTAATACGCTCGTTCAAAACCTCGACAGGAACAAAATAAACGGAAACAACTGGGTGCTCAGCCAGGGCTTTACTTTTGAATTCAATTACAAAGAGTGGCTCGAACTTGGCGCGGGTGTGAGCTATAGTATTAATGATAATAAATATAAAAGTGCAACCGGGAAGGCATTGACCTCGTTCCAGAATACTTCCAGCAATGCCTGGACCTTCAGTCATAATGTCAACATTGATATTACCAAAACCCTTATCTTAAAGTATGATGTTGATTATACCATCAATAGCGGCCTGGCAAACAGCGTAAGTAAGAACCTTGCCATCATGAATGCGTCACTGGAAAAGCAATTGTTTAAAAAGAAGAATGGGATAATAAGGATCGCAGCATATGACCTTTTTAAACAAAACAGTAATATAAGCCGTAGTGTAATTAATACTTCCATTATTGACACCAGGACCAACCGGCTTACCCGCTATTTTATGGCCAGTTTTACCTACCGGCTCCAGAAATTTGCGGGGGTACAGGCCCAGGGCGGGGATATGAGAAGGATGGCTGCCCCGGCGATGCGGTTTTAGTATAGAAAACCTTGATAAAATTAATGGGACAAGGGGTTTTTAAACCCCTTTTTTTATTACCTTCGCCCCCCGAAAAGCTGCCGCGGCAGATCAATTTAAATTAACCAGGAATTTACTATGAGTGGTGCATTAAAAGAGGTTCGTAACCGGATAAAGAGCGTTCAAAGTACACAGCAGATAACCAAGGCCATGAAGATGGTAAGTGCAGCAAAACTACGCCGTGCCCAGGATGCCATTACGCAAATGCGTCCCTATGCAAAGAAGTTGCAGGAAATGCTGAGCAATATCGTCAGCAACAGCGAGGGTGATGTAAATATGGCCCTGGCTGCCCAACGCCCGGTGGAAAAAGCAATGATCATTGTTATTACCAGCGACAGGGGTTTATGCGGTGGATACAACAGTAACCTCATCAAGTTGGCGAAGCAAGTGATAAATGATAAATATCCTTCGCAAAATGCCAAAGGAAATGTGCAGGTTTTACCCATCGGTAAAAAAGCATATGAATATTTTACAAAGAATGGCTTTAAAGTAATAGACCAGTACTGGAATATCTTCACCGGCTTAAGTTTTGATAAAGTACAGGCGGCGGCGCAACACGCCATGATCGCTTTTGCCAATAAAGAAGTTGATGCGGTGGAATTGATATACAGTGAGTTTAAAAATGCAGCTACACAGCGTTTTGTTGCAGAACAATTTTTACCGGTACAAAAAGTTGATAAGGCAGAAGGCCAGAAGAATGCAGATTTCATTTTTGAACCGGGCAAGGATGTGCTGATCGCTGAACTGATGCCGAAGATCCTGAACACGCAATTATTCAAGGCTACTTTGGATGCCAATGCCAGTGAGCACGGAGCCCGTATGACAGCGATGGATAAGGCCAGTGATAATGCCAATGAATTATTAAAATCATTAAAGATCAGTTATAACCGTGCAAGACAGGCAGCCATTACAACCGAGTTAACGGAGATCGTAAGTGGGGCGGCTGCACTTCAAGGTTAAAATTGATTTGATGATGTGCTGATTTGAAGATTTGATGATGAACTGAATACCATCACCACTTGTTCTGATCACCAAATTATCAAATCATCAAATCATCAAATTGACATGGAACTTTCAGAGATCATTCCTCATATTGAAGCTTTAATTTTTGCAAGTGACAAACCACTGAGCAAACCTGAATTGGTGGAACTGGTGAACAGCGCCCTTGCATTTATTGAAGACAGGGCAACACCCGAGCAGGTACAGGCAGCCATTGAAGGTATTGTTGATAAATATGCTTCGGAGTTTTATGCCTTTGAATTAAAAGAGATCGGCGGGGGCTGGCAGTTCCTGACAAAAAAAGAATACCATAAAACAGTTGCCCAGCTTAATGGCGATAAATTCTTAAAACGTCTTTCTACAGCCTCGCTGGAAACACTCGCCATCATTGCCTATAAACAGCCCATTACAAAAAGTGAGATCGAAGCCATCCGCGGTGTGAACTGTGATTACGCGGTACAGAAATTACTGGAAAAAGATCTCGT
>DATHEH010000430.1:0-8585 GCA_035318685.1 Ferruginibacter sp. | reverse complement strand
CTGGGGCTTTTTCCCGCTGGTTTATATTCAGCCGGGAGAAGCACGGGTTGGATTGAACGAGACCGTTGACCTGAAAGTGATGTACCTGCTTAGCCAGGAAGATTGGGAACTTGTTGTATTACCGGATGAAAGCCCGTTAACACATCCAAGAGAACTTCTTCCCAGCTTCATAAAAGGATGGATCTTTAACGGCAAGGGCACGTTATCTCCTGCCGGGTCTAGGGCAGTTTACAAAGCGCCTTCCAGTGTTCCTGCGCAAAATCCTGAAGCCGTGAACGCCGAAATTAATTTCAGAAAAAAAGGGACCTATTTATTGGTGGCTAATATTACCGTACTGGGTGAATTCCATATTGATTACTTAGACGTTGATGAAACAGAGGTGAACCTCCCACAGTTATCCCATGGAAGCCGTTTGTTCATCTATGGAAATTTCGGGAATGACCCCGGTACAAATAACAGGGCTGTAAAGATCAATAATGTTGACGTGAGTGTGATGACCTGGACACCTAAGATCATTATTTGCGAGATCGCTGCCATCGGACCCGCTTCTTCAGGTGAAGTGCTGGTCAGTTCAGGCGGAAAGACCACGTCTAAATTATTAAATGACTGGACAGTTGAATTCAATTATGCAAAAAAAGAATCACCCGATGGCGCATTGACAAGAAAGACAACATACTTAATGCGTTTCCGTGGAGATGCCATTGGTTATGGCAGCGGTGGCCAGGCTCCCTTACTCCCTTACACGGATCTTAATAAAACAAGCAGGGCAATCATAGAAATGCCTGCAGCCAGTTTCAGCAATTCAGTTAGCGTTAGTACCTGCGGTACTTATACAGTAAAGTGGGACGCCATACCCGCTCATGTTACAGAGCGCACACTTTACTCAACCGGTACCGGATTTCGCGGACGGGTTTATAAATCAGCAAATGGGTTCGGGGTAAAGATAAAATCGTTGATCGAAAGCCCGCTTAAGTCAACAAGAACATTTGCACCCTGCATCGGCGCACCTACGCAGGTGATCGTAAATGAACCCATCGCATTTGAGGGCTACCATGAAGAAACCATCTGGTTTAATTTTACTACACAGGCGGCAAGAACAACGATAAAAGCTGGTGCGCCGCCCATGCTCGTTGGAACCGGCGTTGCTCCGGGCTTGTTCTGGGATGCAGGTGACCTTAACCCCAACCAGTTCACTACCAAAATATGGTGGGCCGAAACCACACCCAAATTCAACTAACACAGCCAAACATAGATCAATAAGAGGCCCTTCGGGGCTTCTTTTATTTTTATGCATGCGGTTTTTCGCTTTACCCAATTATCCTTACTTTACTTCATATAATATCATCACATGAAGCAGGACAGGAAAAAATTTCTGAAGCAACTTGGAGCCGGGTTATTGATAGCCGGTTTGCCGGGTAAAGCATCAGCTAACATCAGTTCGCGGATCAATGAAAAAGATTTTTTGAACGAAGGCGCTCCAGATGATGAAAAATTCTGGAAGAAGATCGCTAAAAAATATTATGAGGTTGACGACAACCACATCAACCTGGAAAATGGTTATTATGGTATCCAGCCAAAACCGGTATTGCAGTCCTTTCAGAAGAACATAGAAAAGGCAAATGCCGGTGCAGCCAGGTTTGCAAGAAAAGATTTTCCGGGCATTTCATCTGCGGTTAAAAAGGAACTGGCAGCTTTTCTTAATGTTGCTGATGAAGAGATCATCATCACCCGCAATGCTACAGAAGCATTGAATATTGCCATACAGGGTTATCCTTTCACGGAGGGAGATGAAGTTATTATCAACCAGCTTGATTATTTCAGCATGATCGAAGCATTTCGGATGCTGGAAAAAAGAGGTAAGATAAAAGTGAATGCTTTTGAAATGCCCTTGTTGCCTTCAACCGATGATGAGATCGTTGCGCTTTATGAAAAATTAATTACTGAAAGAACAAGGGCCATACTGCTTACGCATGTTTCAAACATAAATGGCCTCATTGTTCCGGTTGCAAAGATAGCCGCGATGGCAAGGAAGAAAGGAGTCGATACCATTACCGATTCTGCGCATGCATTGGGGCAGGTAAAATTCAATTTATCCGAACTCGGTTCAGACTTTGTTGGCCTTAACCTGCATAAGTGGATGGGCAATCCTATTGGCGGCGGCGTATTGTATATTAAGAAAGCGAGGATAAAAGAAATGCAACCTTTGTTCGGCGATGTGGAAGTACCGGAAGAAAGTATTAACAAGCTGGCGCATTTCGGCACTACACCTTTTGCTGTTATCATGACCATACCTGATAGTCTTGCCTTTCAAAAAATGCTCGGCATTGAAAGAGTTACTGAACGGCTGCATTATTTAAAAAGCATTTGGGTAAATGAGTGTAAGGGACTTCCCAATGTTGAAGTGGTAACCCCTGCTGACCAGCACTTATCCTGTGCTATTGCTTCATTCCGCATACGCAATAAAAGCGCTGTTGATGTTGCGGATTATATATTTAAACAACACAATATTTTTACGGTAAGGCGTGCGTTGGGAAAAGAAGGATGTATTAGAGTAACGCCTGCAGTGTATAATTCTGCAGATGATATGAGAAAATTGGTTGTTGCCATTAAAGAATGCGCTGCAGGATAAAAATGCTCAATTCTCAAGGGTCAATCCGATGCCGGCTGTCTCCACAAAAAAGCCTGCTATCCATAAAATTATTTTTTTTTGAACGTTATACTTCGAGTCCTTTACCAATATCATGTTATGAAAAAATCTATACTTAGTTTATTGTTCCTTCATGTATTAGCTCAAAGCCACGCACAGCCAGGCAAAGGGCACGCTTAACCTTAAAGTTGCCGTCGGCCTTATAGGATCTGATTATACCATCGTTGACCGATTAGGAAATCCTGTGCAGACCGGAAGGATCACAACAACTACACCTGCTATATCAACAATAAAACTGACACCCGGTATGTATATTTTCAGGATCGTCCAAACTTCACAAAGCTTTAAATTCTTTAAAGATTAAGATGAGGCATTTGTTGGTAAAGGGAGACCAGATGTATTTACATCTCCACTGTCTCCCCATCCTTTATTTCAATACTTGCATCCTGCCCCATTATAGTTAGTTTATACTTACCTATAGGCAATCCTCTTTTACCTGCAGAACTGCTGTTGATCAAAACTATTTTCTTGGCTTCATCATAAAGCGTCCATGAAGTGGGATTCGTGATATGCAGCACGCCTGTTTTTAACCGGGTAGTGTTTCCTTTTTCTACCGGCACAGATGTTATTTTAATATGGTTGATCTCCAGGTCGTAACTCCCGGGCAATAATGAAAATGAGTATTGCAGCATAGTATTGGAAAGTACTTTATCGCTGCCGGCAGGAAAGATGGTCATATCCCATGCCGTATTCTCCGGCAGGGTCACAAACAATTTACCTGTTCCGCTTTTTGCATTCACTTTATTAACTACCCATTTTGCATTTGTCTTTTCACCGGTACCGGCTGAAGTGGCCGGGTAACCATAGGAAGCCATCTGGCCGTTGGCATTTGTTTGCACAATAGCGAAATCATTGATGGGTTCAGCCGGGTCAGGTGCCACGTAAACAGCGTCACTTGTTTTTAAGTTGTTGCTGATATTCTTTGGTGCTTTGAATTGTGAGGATACACCCGATGTACTATTTTTAAATGATACAATGCTACAGCAGGGCTCTGCCGGGTCCGGCTGTATGTTTATGATGCTGCAACAAGGTTCTCCATAGTTTATTTTCGTTTTGATATCGTTTATCGGCGCTGCACCATTGGGCCCGGGAGTTCCAATACCTGAAATAGTCTCTGCATTATCAATTTGCAACGCAATTAAAATGCCCACCGGCTGTGCCCTGTCAGGTTGAATGGCAGGATAATTTCTTACAGCCCCGCTGATGGCTGTTATCTTTTTTGTTTGCAGGTCGATGCTGACCGGGTCTCCTTTCTTAATGCCATTTATATCCAGGTTATCTGTTTTGAAAGTTGTTAGCCGGCCGGTTGTATTATCCCGTGCCACCACAAGATTTTTTTTGATGTCCCGAGCAATGATATTGCAACAAGGTTCCCCGGGAGTAGTTTGAGCATATGTGCTGACATGTATCCCACATACCAGCAGCGAAATCAGTAACTTTTTCATATAAAATAAAATTGGTGAGGGTATAAAAGGTACAGCGTTTTTTTTGCAATAGCTATCGTTTTGATAGTTTTCTTAGGTCTTAGCGCCAAGTCCTTTTATACTTACCTTTAATAACTGAAAACACTTAAAATTATGGATCCTGTAAGGCCGTCATCTTGGAGACTGAAATTGCACGAGATCATTTATGAATCCGCCACACCCGCAGGCAAATTATTTGACATCAGCCTGCTCATACTTATACTATCAAGCATCGTTGTTGTTATCCTCGACAGTCACCAGTCATTACACCAGTCGTATGGAAACCTGTTCTTTACACTTGAATGGACCTTTACCATACTCTTTACCATCGAATACATTCTCCGGCTGGTTTGTATTAAAAGACCATGGCGCTATGTCTTCAGCTTTTTGGGATTGATCGACCTGCTTGCGATCATACCCGGTTATTTAAGTCTTTTTTTCGCGGGCAGCCAGTCATTGGTTGTGCTAAGGGCTTTGCGCCTGCTGCGTATCTTCCGCATCTTCAAACTATCTCATTATTTATCCGAGATGCAATTCCTGGGCGTGGCCATAAAAGGCAGCCTGCGAAAGATCAGCATTTTCATGATGATCGTTGTTACGCTCGTCGTCATTATGGGATCTGTCATGTACCTGGTGGAAGGTGGTAAGAATGGCTTCAATAGCATACCCGATAGTATTTACTGGGCCATCGTAACCATTACTACAGTTGGTTATGGGGACATCTCCCCGGTAACCCCACTTGGAAAATTTGTTGCCAGCATGATCATGCTGATGGGATATGCCATCATCGCCGTACCTACTGGCATTGTTACCACGGAAATGGCGCTCGCCATGATGAAAAAAGAACAGCAGCAGGAAGCCTGCCCAAGCTGCGGTAAAGAAGGCCATGATGCCAATGCCAGCTATTGCAAATTCTGTGGAGAAAAATTGTAAGGTATTCTTATCGCAAAAAATAATATCTTGGCGCTGGTTCGGCTTCAATACGTTTTAAAATTATTGAATTTGAATTCGCTTTTCAGCAATTAAAACAACCCTATGAAAAAGATCTGTATCGCATTTCTCTTCAGCATCATTTTAAGCAGTTTCAATTCTGCCAATGCACAATCACTTAGTTTAGAAGAAACAAAAAAACTACTCTGCAGCCATAAGTGGTTCCTGCGCAGGCTTGAGCAGGATGGAAAAATGTTTACCGTACCCAAAGAGTTCCAGGGACAAAGACGTGTATTTGATCCCAACGGAACTGTGTATGAATACTTACCGGGAGAAAAAGAGGCTGATGCAACACGTGTAAAGTATACTATCACCAAAACGAAGTTGATCATTAAGGAAGACGAGGGTGAAACGGTTTATAAATACAGGCTGGTAGATTTTATTGGATATAAATTATACCTGACAGCTGAGGACGATGAAGATAAACTCACTTTGGTGTTTGAACAAAGGGAAAAGATGGAGTATGTGAAAAGCGAGGAAGTTGATGATACAAAATATATAACAGCCGTTTCAATCGGCAACCAGGTCTGGATGCAAAAGAATCTCAATGTAGACCGCTTCCGCAACGGCGACCAGATACCACAGGCTACCTCGGCAGAAGAATGGAAAACAGCCAGGGAGGAAAAAATTTCAGCCTGGTGTTATGTTGATTTTGAGGAAGGCAATGCGGGGAAGTATGGAAAATTATACAACTGGTATTGTGTTATGGATAAGCGTGGACTTGCACCGGCAGGCTGGCATATACCTTCACAGGAAGAAGCAAAGACTTTGGTCAATGCAACAGGTGGAGGATCTGCAGCAGCAGATGCGTTGAGAAGCAGGGCCGGCTGGAAAGATAATTCACGTGGTACCAACAGGAGCGGCTTTAATGCTTATGGCGCAGGTAAGATCTGGCTTGATGGAAGTTTTTTAGAAAAAGATTTCAGTGCGTATTTTTCCACCACTACAAAAGGCACCGTTGATGCAGAAGGGAAATTTCAAATTCATTATTTTTTGATGCAGCAAGGTTCAGGTACGGTTTATAATAATCACCTTACTTTCCCGGGCGTTGGCTTATCGGTAAGGTGTGTAAAGGACTAGATCAAATTTTATATGACCCTGTTAAGTATAATTGAGGGTTGAGCATTGAATTTATCTCCCAAAAATTAAAAAATATTCAATGCGTAACTTTCGTCGTCAGCCGGGTCATTTTTTGTAAACGATCCTGTAGATCGCTCCCCTGTCATCATCACTCACCAGCATTGCACCATCAGCTGCTATTTCAATATCTACGGGCCGGCCGATCGTTTTCCCCGAACTGCTTACCCATCCCGTTGCAAAAGGCAAATAGTCCACGGCTTTGTTCCCATCCAGCCGCACCATCATTACGCGGTAACCACTTTTTTCACTTCTGTTCCAGCTACCATGCTCTGCAATAAAAATGCGGTCCTTATATTCCGGCGCGAACATGCTACCTGTATAAAAACGCATCCCCAATGCTGCCGCATGTGGCATCATGTTTATTTTCGGTGCGGTAAATTCTGAGCAGTTCCTTTTGCTGCCGAATTCAGGATCAGGTGTATCACCCTGGTGACAGTAAGGATAACCAAAGTGCATTCCTTTTGCAGGGGCATGGTTCAATTCTTCCGCAGGCACATCATCACCCATCTGGTCACGTCCGTTTTCGGTGAACCATAATTCTTTTGTCTGCGGGTGCCACGCAAAGCCAACCGTATTACGAATGCCGGAAGCATAGACCTCCAGCCCGCTGCCGTCAGGATTCATTCTTGCTATGGAGGCATAGATGGGATCCTGCTTTTCGCAAATATTGCAAGGCGCACCAACCGGTACGTATAATTTATCATCGGGGCCAAATGCGATGAATTTCCAGCCATGGTGTTTGTCGGTTGGCAATTTATCATTTACCACAACAGGTTCCGGCGGGTTAGCAAGCCTGTTCTCTATATCATCATAACGGAGTATGCGGCTTATCTCTGCCACGTATAAACTTCCATTCCGGAACGCCACGCCATTGGGTGAGTTCAATCCATTATCAATAACATAAACTTTGTTCGCAACGCCATCCCTGTCATCATCAGTCACCGCGTAAATTTTATTGCCCGAACGGTTGCCTACGAATAAAGTTCCTTTTGCACCCCAGGCCATGCTGCGGGCATTGGATACTTCAGCAAAAACAGAGATGCTGAAACCGGGAGGCAGCCTGATCTTATCCAGGTCATATTTTTTAAAGGAAGGTTCTTGTTGTCCACAGGCTGTTAACTGAACAGTAATTAAAACTAAAAAAAAGTAGACGAATTTTTGGTAACGCATGGCTGATGATTTAGTAAGATTGATACAATGCAATTTTGCCATCCTGGAATGGAAGAAAATTACTGATACTAAATAACAAAAATTGCACCAGTCCTTTTTATCATTACCCCATTTTTCCTGTCAGCTTTGATGAGGAATATAATCTACACATTAAGTCACCGGCAGGATATTACTACGGAGATCAGATTGGAGTTAAAATTGATATCCAAAAATACGGTGTACTACCTGACCACATAGCAACATAGGTAAAACAGAGAAAGACCAGGTCATTTGAATCTCTGTTTTTTATGCTCCTGGTGGTTTCAAAAATATTTTTAAACTTAATTATTTAAACCATGAATTTTAAAAATCTTTTTTGCCTGCCTTTTATCGCTATTTCGCTTCCTGCTTTTTCACAAAAGGACACTTTGCCCCCACCCAATGCCACCAAATCTTCCATGAATTTCAGCACCGTTCTTGGATGGAAAGATGGTAAGATGCCGCAGGCACCGCAGGGTTTCGTAGTTACAAAATTTGCAGACGGGCTGCAAAATCCCCGTTGGATGTGTGTTACGCCGAATGGAGATGTACTGGTAGCAGAAAGCAATTCGAATTTTAAAGTGCTGGAAAAAGCCGGGGCTGTTGTTACCGGCGCCTTTAAAGCCGAGGATCTTACCCGCAGCGCAGACAGGATAATTTTATTCCGCGATAATAATAAAGACGGGCTGCCTGACCAGAGAGATACCATACTTACCGCGGCAAACGGATTGAACCAGCCCTTCGGTATGCTCATCATCGGCAATTCATTATATGTAGCGAACACAGATGCGGTACTCCGTTTTCCTTACAAAGCCGGACAAACAAAGATCACCGAAGTTGGTCAAAAGATCATTGATCTTCCTGCGGGAAAAAGTTTTAAACTTAACCGTCACTGGACACGCAATCTTATTGCAAATGCAGACAACAGCAAGATATATATCGCTGTGGGATCAAGTTCCAACATCGGCGAGAATGGGATGGAAAAGGAATTGCTAAGAGCATCCATTCTCGAGATGAACCCGGATGGATCGGGCATGCGTGTATATGCGTCTGGACTTAGGAACCCTGTAGGCATGGGATGGGCACCGGGTACTTCC